>NZ_JBVAYV010000013.1:0-89458 GCF_055412805.1 Pseudarthrobacter kochi | reverse complement strand
AACCAGCGACAACAGGCCCCGCCCGCACGCCCAAAACCAGCAAAATCAGCCGGAACGGGAATTAGCCCCTGACCGACCCCCAACCCGGCCATCATGAAAAATCCGGGCTAGGCGGTGCGCCTGGTGGGGGCGACGACCTTGATGACGGCGGAATCGTCGGCAGCGGCGAGCCCCTGGGCCTGGCCGAGCAGGTAGAGCTGCTCGGCGGCGGCGGCCACGGGTGCGGCGAGGCCGCCGGCGCGGGTGGCCTTGCCGACGATGCCCATGTCCTTGACGAAGATATCCAGGCGGCTGAGGACCTCCGCGCCGTTCTCCGTGTAGGCCTCGAGGATGCGGGGCCCGCGGTTGGAGAGCATAAACGACCCGGCGGCGCCGGCTTCGAGGGCTGCGAGGGTCTTGGCCTGGTCCAGGCCGAGGGCGTCGGCGAGGGCCATCGCCTCGGCCGCCGCGGCGATGTGGATCCCGCAGAGCAGCCGGTTGACGGTCTTGAGGGCCTGCCCGTCACCGGGCTTGTCCCCCACGACGGTCAGGGTGGAGGCGAGCAGTTCCAGGACCGGCCGGGCCGACTCCAGCGCCTGCGGTTCGGCGCCGACGACGATCAGGAGGTCGCCTTCGCCGGCGCGCTTGGGTCCGCCCGAGAGCGGCGCGTCAACGAGGGCGACGCCGAATTCCGCGAGCCGTGCGACGGTTGCGGGAATGGCTTCGGTGCCGACGGTGCTGCCCAGGATCACGACGGCGCCCGGCTTCAGGACGGAGGCGACGCCGTTTTCGCCGAAGAGGACGTCGTCAAGCTGCTCGCCGTTGCGCACGGCCAGCAGCAGGGCATCCGCACCCTCGGCCGCTTCACGGGCGGAGGCGAACGTGCGGACCCCGGCGTCTTCGGCAAGCCGCAGGCGGGGCTCGGCGATGTCGAAGCCGTGGACGGTCAGCCGGGTCGCCAGCCGGGTGGCCATGGGCAGTCCCATGGCGCCCAGGCCGAGGACGGTGACTTTGTAGTTCATGGTTTTCTCCATTG
Source organism: Pseudarthrobacter kochi (assembly GCF_055412805.1). NCBI lineage: Bacteria > Bacillati > Actinomycetota > Actinomycetes > Micrococcales > Micrococcaceae > Pseudarthrobacter > Pseudarthrobacter kochi. Next base: position 88,443 of record NZ_JBVAYV010000013.1, on the reverse strand, counting down.
AAATGGGTGGGTTGGGGGGATCAGAAAGTGTTGCTGAGCTTGCGGGTGACCTGGGCCAGGGACTCCACGACGGCCCGGACGATGTCGTCCAGGTAGCCCTCGGAATCGCCGCCCAGCAGCTTTTCGACGTCGATTTCCACGATGCGCGCGGCGCCGTGCTGTTCGACGAGGGCCTTGAGCTGGCGGGTGGTGACGCCCACGTGGGAGCCGACCACGATCAGGCCGCCGGCGTCGGAGGGCGCGTTGCCCGCATAGGCCTCCTCGCCGCTGAGCTCGGTGCGGATTTCCTGGCCGATGCGGCCCCGCACGAACGGCGGACCCACCCGGTAAAGCAGCTTCTTGCCGCGGCGTTCCGCTTCCTCCAGGCCCAGTGCGAGGGCGCGGAAATCGTTTTCGGCCACGATGTCGGCCACGATCGGGGTGGAGTCCATGGCCGCGTCGATGGCATCCGCGATGGCGTCCGCCGAAATCCGGGGGTCGCCGTCCGGGCCCGCGGCGCGGATGACGTCCAGGGTCAGCACGATCACCGAATCCGCCGGGAAGCGGCCCTGGGACTTCTCTTCGACGCACTTGGCCAGTTCGGAGTTCGCGAAGCCGAAGCTCGCATCCCTGGCGAATTCGGTGTCCGCCACCGGGGTGAGCTTGCCGGCGTCCTCACCGGTGCCGCGCATGAAGGGCACCCCGCCGATCGTCACGCGTCCGGCGTCGGGGAATGCCGGGACGATCACGACGCCGTCGGTCACCTCGGCCGCTGACAGCGGCGATTGTTGCCGCGATCGTGTCCGGTTCCAGCGGGTAGTGGCCGCGGAGGGTGGAGTCACTGCGGCTGACGAACCCCAGGCGCAGCCGGGAGGCGGCACCGTCGGTTTCGAGGGCGGCTGCCGCGAGGGCATTCCGGACCACCTCTTCGTTGCGGGCGGCGGCCTCGGCGGGGTCCAGGCTCCGCGTGTTGGTCAGGACGTAGACGGCGTCCTGGCGGCGGCCGTTGATGCGGTGGGTGAAGGCCCAGGTGAAGTCCTCGACATCCCAGCGGGTGAGGACCGGCAGGTCCGCGACGGACTGCGTGCCCGTCGGGTCGTCGTCGAGCACCACCAGGATCCGCGGGGACGGCCGGGACGATGCCGCAAGGGCGTCGGCGACGGTCCGGGCGGGAATCGGGACCTCTGCGGGGAAGGCGGCCAGCACGCCTGCTTCAAAAAGCTCTGGTTCAAAGGGCACTTGCACTCCATTGTGGGAACTCTAGCGGCGATGGGGATTTGTAAGATGTCTGACATCTAACATTTGAATGCTAGCGCGGCATACGGCACAGAGACGCGCAAGTAGACTTGTCCATCAGGCAACTCGATGACGGCGAATGGGGAAAATTGGCTAGGAAATCGCTGGTCGGCGTCGTGGCAGATGAACTGCTGGACCGCATCATTGCCGGCGAATTTCCGCCCGGGTCATCCGTACCCGGCGAGCTGGAGCTGAGCGCCCGCCACGAGGTGAGCCGCATGACGGTCCGCGAGGCTATGAAGACCCTCGAAGCCCAGCAGATCCTCAGTGTGGAGCGCGGCCGGGGAACCTTTGTCAACCCGCTGAACCGCTGGGCCTCCCTCGAGGCCGTCCTCCGGGCAGCGTCAGAGGGGAAGAACGACGCCGCGGCAGCCGTCCAGCTGATCGAGCTGCGCCGGATGCTGGAGACGGGTGCCTGCGAGCTGGCAGCCGGCCGAATCGGCGACGCCGACCTGAAGACCCTCGGCGGGCAGCTGGAATCGATGCGCGAGGCGCACGAAAAACACGACGTCGCCGCGTTCGTGGCGGCGGACCTCGCCTTCCACGACCTCATTCTGCGCGCGTCGGAGAATGTCTTTGTGGCCGTACTGTTTGCGCCGCTGCACCGGATGCTGGAAAAGCGGCGGACCCAGACGTCCGAGGTGCGCGACATCCAGGCGCACGCAATCGGCCATCACCAGAAAATTGTGGAGGCACTGTCCACCCGGGATCCGCACCGGGCCCGGGATGCCATGGACGCGCACATGCAGCAGACCCTGGATGACCTCAAGACCTACGTCCTGGCGGACCGCCAGGCCTAAGCGGCGGGCGGAACGCCCGGCGGCCCGGGGCGGCGCTCAGGCGAGCGAGAGGAAAAGCTTCTCGAGTTCGGCGCGGTCCAGGCTGGGGTCCTCCTGCTGCATGCACTGCTGCAGGCCGGTGGCGATGATCGAGAATCCGGCCTTGTCCAGCGCACTGGAAACGGCTGCCAGTTGGGTGACGACGCTCTTGCAGTCGCGGCCCTCTTCGATCATCCGTGTGACGGCGGCAAGCTGCCCCTGGGCTCGGCGAAGTCGATTGATGACGGGCTTCATGTCGGTGGGATCGAGTTCCATTTTGTTCCTCCGGGATCAACAGGGTTACTTCCCATGATATACCCCCCCATGTATCACCGATACCCCACAGGGTATGATCTGCCCCTCCGCTGCGCCGCTTCGGGCCGCGGGAGACGCCCCCGGGTCCGCCGCGGCTAGGGACCTAAGTACCTAGTGGACCCTGAATATTCGGCGTATTGCTGGGTGTGTGAACGCCGCCGGATTCTTGGATTCTGGCGCCGGCGGGGCCGGCGCAGGGGGCGCCGCGCCGGGACGAAGCCTGGGACGGGACCGGGGACCGCATGCGGGACAGTGGAATTCGGGGCCGTGGAGCCGTTATGTCGCGATGGGCGATTCGTTTACCTCGGGCCTCGGGGACCCGGAACCGCTGAGTCCCGGCGGCATGAGGGGCTGGGCGGACCGTATCGCCGAGGAACTCAGCGGGGGGAAGCCGGATTTCCGTTACGCCAACCTTGCCGTCAGCGGGCTCCTCCTGCGCGAGATCCTGGACCGGCAACTCGGGCCTGCGATCGCGCTGAAGCCGGACCTGGTCACGCTTTCGGCCGGCGGAAACGATATTGTCTTCCACCGGAGCGATCCTGACAGGATGGCCGCCGCTCTCGACGCAGCAGTGGGCATGCTCAGCGCCACGGGCGCCACCATCGTGCTCTTCACGGGTCCGGACTGGGGCGACACACCGCTGCTGGGCCACAACCGGGGCCGGGTGGCCGTCTTCAACGAGAACATCCGGACCATCGCCGCGCGCCATCACGGCGTGATCGCCGATCTGTGGTCCCTGCGGCAGCTCTCCGACCCGCGAATGTGGGACCCGGACCGCCTGCACTTCTCCCCAATGGGGCACCACACCATCGCGGCCATGGTGCTGGAATCCCTGAGAATCCCCCACACCCTGAGCCCGCTGGAGCCCAAGCCCATGCCGGCCGGAAGCTGGCGGGAAAGCAAAGCCGGAGACCTCGCCTGGTTCACCAACTACCTGCTCCCCTGGATGGTCAGCCGGGTCCGGAAACGGCCCGACGCCCCGCCGCTGATGCCCAAGCGTCCCGAACCGGGGCCCGTCACCGGATCCTGAGGCATGGCCGGCCGGCCCTAGTCCCGCCGCAATCTGTCGGCTAATCTGCAGGAACGGCCCACCGCCGGGTATCGATGGCGATCACGAGGAGCGAAGTTGCCTAATCACACTTACAGCATTTCTGAAATTGTCGGAACGTCGAACGAAGGCATTGACGCCGCCGTCCGCAACGGCATCGCCGAGGCGGCCAAGACCCTGCGGAACCTCGACTGGTTCGAAGTCAAGGAAGTCCGCGGACACCTCGAAAACGGAGAGGTCGCCGACTGGCAGGTCACCATCAAGCTCGGGTTCCGCCTGGAGCGTTAACCTCCGACGCCGGCCCGCACGTTCCGCCACCTTCCTAAGGAGCGCCGCGTGCAATACACCCAACTGGGCCGCTCCGGCCTGAAGATCTCCCGGCTCTGCCTGGGAACCATGAACTTCGGACCGCACACCGGGGAAGCCGATGCCCGCTCCATCATGGACCTGGCGCTGGAGTCGGGCATCAATTTCTTTGACACCGCGAACGTCTACGGCGGCGCCGGCCACCGGGGACGCACCGAGGAAATCCTGGGCCGCTGGTTCGCCACCGGCGGCGAACCCCGGGAACGGACCGTGCTGGCGACGAAGCTCTACGGGACCATGGCGGACCGGCCCAACGAGTCGAGGCTCTCCGCACTGAACATCCGGCGCGCCCTGGACGCGAGCCTGAAGCGGCTGCAAACGGACTACATCGACCTTTACCAGCAACTTTGCCGGCTGGCACATCGCCCGGACGCAGGAAGCTGCCGCACGGCGCCACAGCAACGGCCTCGTCAGCGAGCAGTCCATTTACAACCTGCTGACCCGCAACGTGGAACTGGAGGTCATCCCGGCCGCCCAGCAGTACGGACTGGGGCTGATCCCCTGGTCGCACCTGCAGGGCGGGCTGCTGGGTGGCGTGCTGAAGAAAGGGCACAGGGGCGTGCGCCGCGCCGATGGTGGGTCCCCGCACCCGGGAGTACCTCGATGCCACCATTCGTGCCGTGGACCTGGAGCTTGACGCCGGGGTCCTCCAGCGGCTCGACGAGATTTTCCCGGCGTACCGGACAGCGCCGGAGGATTATGCGTGGTGACCGGCGGCCGGGAGAAGCCCGGCAAACCTGGCCAAAAGGACCCAAATACTGCCACTGCGGAAGTTTCACGGCCCTCAAGTGGCCCTTTTATACTAAGCATGATTAGTATTGGGGAAGAAGGATGTAGCGCACCCGGCAATCCGGGTGCCTCCTCTATGAAGAAGAAGGAACGATAAAAATGGGCTTTTTCGCATTTCTGATTCTGGGCCTTATCGCCGGTGCAATCGCTAAGGCAATCCTCCCGGGCAGTCAGGGTGGTGGCATCATCATCACGCTGATCCTGGGCGTCGTTGGCGCCCTCCTGGGTGGCTTCATTGGCGGCGCGCTGTTCAACGTGGGCATCAACGAGTTCTTCTCGCTGTCGACCTGGCTCCTGGCCATCGGCGGTGCGATCATCGTGCTGCTCGTTTACGGCATGATCTCCAAGCGTTCAGCCCGCTAAGGCTGACGCGACCGAAAACCGGTCCCGGGATTCTTCCCGGGGCCGGTTTTTTGGCACACGGCCTCACCAGGATTTACTGAACACCAATTTTGAGCACCACCGATCAGCAGGAGGACAGCATGAAAGGCAAACTTCTTTTCGGAGCCGGGATCGCCGCAGGCTACGTTCTCGGGTCACGGTCCGGACGGGCAGCGTACGAGAAGCTCAAGGCACGCGCGGCCGCCCTGTGGGAAAGCAAGCCGGTCCAGGACAAGGTGACCGCGGCGGCCGATGCAGTAAAGGAAAAGGCACCCGAGGTGACTGAGCAGCTGGGCGAGGCGGCCCGCCGCGCGGGTACGGTGATCGGTTCCGCCGTCCGCCGCGACAGCTCCCCCAGCGTGACGGCAGGCGAAGGCGCGTCGGACGACGCCGCCGGCGTCCCCGCGCACAGCGCCCACCCGGAGACCGTCAATCTCGGGACCTCCACGGCGCCGGCCGCGGCCGACGTCGAGTCCGACCCGGCCCTCAACGACCAGCAGGGCCAGGACTGGTCCGACGAAGGCGGTGCCACCCCGGCCGGAGCAGCGACGAACGTCGATCCTGACAAGGTTTCCTAGCCGCACCGGGTTTCCTGGTCAGAGGGGCGGACGACTCACCGCTGTTCCGATCACAACCGTGGCGTCCAGCTCCGTGGAGCTGGCAACCCGGGCCGTGAGTCCATTGCGGAGGAACAGTTCGACGGTCCGCGGCGCCTGCCGCCGGCTCGTCTCGATCAGCAGGGAGCCGCCCGGTGCCAGCCATTGCGGCGCCGCGGCGGCCACCCGCCGTTGCACCTGAAGCCCGTCTTTGCCGCCGTCGAGGGAAACCCGCGGTTCGTGGAGGCGGGCTTCCTGCGGCATGGTGCCGATTTCTGCCGAGGGAACATACGGGCCGTTGACGGCAAGGATGTCGACTCGACCGCGCAGCCTCGCCGGGAGTGGCTCGTACAGGTCTCCTTCGTGGACCGCACCGCCGAGCGGCACGATGTTCCGGGCCGCGCACCGCACCGCGGCGGAGTCGATGTCGGCAGCATGCAGCTCCAGGGGACCGGCCAGCGCCGCGAGCGCGGTGCCGACCGCCCCTGATCCGCAGCACAGGTCCACGACGACGGGCGCGTGCCCCAAGCCGCCTTTTTGTGGGAGAAGCCGGACGGCCTGCCGGACGAGGAACTCGGTGCGGCGGCGGGGCACGAATACTCCCGTGTCCACGGCGATCCGCAGTCCGCAAAACTCCGCCCAGCCCAGGATGTGCTCAAGCGGCAGACCGGATACCCGCCGCTCCACGAGGGCATCCAGGTGGTCGGGCGTGGCCGCGGCTGCCGCCAGCAGCCGGGCTTCCTCCTCGGCGAAGACGCAGCCGGCCGCCCGGAGCCGTGTGATGACCGAGGGCCGGGGCGCAGGTGGGTCCGTCATGCCAGGGCCCCCTTTCCGCTGCTGGTGCCGGAACTCCCATGCTAGCGAAGTGGCAGGATGGCACCATGCCTACCCAACAAACGGCTTCCGAATCTTCGCTGCCGGTGCCGGCGAGCGCCGTTGCGTCAAACGAGCTGATCTGGACCGGGTGTTACACCGCGGACGGCGGCGGCCGCGGTACCGGAATCGGGGCGCTGCGTGCCAGCGCCGACGGGACGCTGCGCTGGCTGGGGGTCGCCGCCGCGGCAGACTCGCCGTCGTTCCTCGCCGTGCACCCCTCCCTTGATGTGGTCTACGCCGTGGGCGAGGCGGCGGCATCTCGGCACGGTTCCCGGCCGCCGCATCGATAGTCCCCGGGCGTCCCAGCCGCGCCCACGCCAGCCTGATGCTCGACGATGGCAGGGTGATGACCACCGACCTCGGGCACGACCTCCTGCGGGTCTGGGACTACGTGCCCTCGCAGGGCCTTCGGCTGGACCACGAAGTGGCCCTCCCGCGGGACTGCGGCCCCGGCATCTCGTCCGGCATCCGGGCGGCAGCGTGTTGGTGGTGACCGAATACTCGATAGAGGTTGCCGTGGTGCAGCGGTCCCGGGAGTCGGGGAGGTTCACCCTGACCGGAATTTTCCCGGCCACCAGCAGCGGCGCACGACCCGGCGACTCCGCGGCAGAGATTGCCCTCGCCGCGGACGGGAGCGCTGATCCCGGCGCGTCCCTGACCGCGGGACATGCCCAGTCCCTGCGCCCAGGACTGGGCATAACAGCACTATGTCCACGCTACGAAGCGGCAGGAGGGCATGTCCCGCGCAAGCTCCGGCAAACGGACGTGCGCAGCCCCCCTGACCTCGGGACATGCCCAGTCCCTGCGCCCAGGACTGGGCATAACAGCACTATGTCCACGCCACGAAGCGGCAGGAGGGCATGTCCCGCGGGCAGGAGGGCATGTCCCGCGCGACAAACCCGTCCGCGGCACGGACTGGCCGCCGTCCGTCAGCTTCCCGAGCCCGCCCACTCCAGCAGGCGGTCCAGGGGCCAGCTGGTGATGATCCGTTCCGCCGGCACGCCGTTGCGTTCGGCCCGCTCGGCGCCGTACTGCAGGAAATCGAGCTGGCCCGGGGCGTGGGCGTCGCTGTCGATGCTGAACACGCAGCCTGCGTCGAGGGCCAGTTCAATGAGGGCGCCGGGCGGGTCCTGGCGTTCGGGCCGGGCATTGATTTCGACGGCGACGCTGTGCTCCGCGCAGGCGGCGAAGACCTCTTTGGCGTTGAACTCCGACGCCGGCCGTGTGCCCCGGCCCCCTTGAATGAGACGGCCCGTGCAATGGCCGAGCACGTTCGTGTGCGGGTCCGCGATCGCGCCAAGCAACCGCCGGGTCATGGTGCGCTTGTCCGCACGCAGCTTTGAGTGCACGCTGGCGACCACGATATCCAGCCGGTCCAGCATCTCGGGGGTCTGGTCCAGGCTGCCGTCCTCGAGGATGTCGGCCTCGATGCCCCGCAGAAGGCGGAAGCCGCCGTCGCCGTCGCCGTCGATACCCGCGACGATGTCGAGTTGCTCGGCCAGCCGCTCGGCACTGAGCCCGTTGGCGATCCTGAGGCTGGGCGAATGATCGGTGAGCGCGAGGTACTCGCGGCCCAGCAGTTTCGCGGCGCCCACCATGGCCTCGATTGGGGATCCGCCGTCGGACCAGTCGCTGTGGCTGTGCAGGTCGCCGCGGAGGGCGGCCAGCAGCGTATGCCCTCCCTGCACCAGGGGCTGGGCGCCCCGGCTTCGCAGTCCGTCGAGGTACTCCGGCACGCCGCCGGCGAGCGCTTCGCTGATGACCTGGAACGTCCGGTCGCCGATCCCTTTGGTCCTCCGGAGCCGGCCGTCCCCGGCCCGGGCTGCCAGTTCCTCCGCGCCGAGACCGGCGATGATTCCTGCGGCCTTCCGGAACGCCTGGATCTTGAAGGTCTGGGCAAGCTCGCGTTCGAGCCAGAAAGCGATCTCGTTCAGGGCATCGGCGGCATCCATGGCACCATCTTGCACCCCGGACCATCGCACGGGGACCCCCGGCGTCGCCCGGATGTCTCACCGCTTTGGGCAGCGGGCCAACGTTCTGAGAGGGTCAAGTCCATTTGCGTGGTGTAACGCGGTTGTCGCGTGATTCTTGATTTTGGTTAGGCGCTGAGCGCCAGTTCGGGGTTGGTGTCCTCCTGTTCTGTCGCGACCACGGTCGTGAGTGCGGCCTCGGCCCGGCGCCGGCGCTCCAGCAGCCAGTCGGGGAAGTAGCAGCCTTGCCGGAGCTTCGGGATGGCGACGTCCAGGGTCCCGGCACGGGTGTCGAAGTCCCGGTGCCGGTACCCGTTGCGGGAATTGGCGCGGGCCTCGGAGCGGGCACCGTATTCGGCGCCGCAGACCGCGTCGGCCCCGGCGCTCATCAGCGCGTTGATGAACGTGGTCAGCATGGATCGCATCAGATCCGGGGAGGCCTGCTCGAGCTGTTCTGACAGAAACCGGGCAGGATCGATAACATGGGGTGCGGTCATCGCGTGAGCTCTCTTTCGAAACGTACTTTGGTAGGTCGTTTCAAGAATCACGCGGTGGCCGCCTCACGTCCGGGAGCAACACGCCCGGAGCCGGGCCGTTACACCACGCTAATGGGCACTACCTTCTGAGAGACTTGTCCCGGCCGGGGCCTGATCCGGCGGGGAACTACGCCGGCGGTCCTTGGGGAGGGCCTCTCCGGCAGCTGGGAAACTTCACGTTATGGTGCTGCTCGACAGGTCAACGCTCATGGTGGTCTTCGCCCTGATGACGCTGACGATGCTGGTCCTGTTCTACTTCGACAGCTACCGCAAGAGCCGGGCCCCCTTTGCCGGCTGGTGGTGCTGGGCTGTCGCCTCGTTCTTCCTGGCGGCCGTCTTCTACTTCATGGGCGAGGCCCAGGCGGTGGCTTGGGCCCCCAGCGTGGGAAATGGCGTGATGGTGCTTGGCTCCGGCTGCGTCTGGGCGGGAACCCGCTCGCTGGCCGGCCGGCGGATCCTGCCCTGGCTGTTGGGGATCCCTGCGATGGCGGCCTTCGCCGTCGACGCCTCCGTCCGCTACTCCGATAACGCCCGGATCGGCAGCATTGTGCTGTTGGCGCTGATGGGGACGGCGATCGGTCTCGCCTCCGTGGAGCTGTGGCGCGAACGCGAAGAGTCCTGGCATCTTGTCCGGTCCCTCGCCGTCGCTACTGCCGTCTGTGCCGTCTATTACCTAAGCCGGACGGTGGGGCTGGCCGTCCTGGGCCCGGCGGATCCGCTGTTCCAGGTGCTTTTCGGCACCGGCGTGTCCATGCTGATGGCCATGGTCCTGCTGGTGGTCGTTTCGTCCAGCATCACCTCGCTGAATTACGCCCGCCGAACCGAGAACCTGCAGGAGCTGGCCTACCATGATGGGCTGACCGGACTGCTGAACCGCGAGGAGTTCATGCGCCAGGCCCAGCGCAGGCTCCGGGCCAACCTCGCCGCCGGCGTCGACACCGTGATTGTGATGGCGGACCTGGACCGCTTCAAAGCCATCAACGACCGCTTCGGCCATGACGCGGGCGACGGCGTCATCCGCGCTTTCGCCGAGGCCTGCCGCCTGGCCGTGCGGGACGCTGATCTGGTGGGCCGCTACGGCGGTGAGGAATTTGCACTGCTGCTCGACGGCGTCGACGCCGCCGGGGGCGTCCGCATCGCCGACCGGATCAATGCCGCCCTGGCCGAGCACAGTTCCCTGCCCGCTGGCGCAGACTCGCCGACGGCGAGTTTCGGCGTCGTCGACGCCCACGGCGGGAACGCGGGGCTCCAGCGGCTTCTCCGGGAAGCCGACCGGGCCCTGTATGACGCGAAAGCGGCCGGGCGCAACCAAGCGGTGATCGGGTTGACTGCCGCGGGCACCCAGCCAGGCTGAGCTGCCCGCGGCAGCACCGCTCAGGACGCGCGGGGAAGCTTCGCCGCGAGGTTCCCGGCAGCGGCGGCCGAGGGCCGCGCCGCGGGATCCATGGCGGTCATGGCCGTCAGCAGCGACACCCACACCGTGCCGAGCCCGGCGGGAATCAGGGGCTTGCGGAGGGTCCGCGCCACCAGGGACTCCACCGGGGTGCCCGGAAACGCCTTGGCCCCGGTGAGGCACTCAAGCAGCACCAGCCCCAGGGAATAGATGTCGCCGGGAGCGCCGGGATGCCGGCCAGCGGCCTGTTCCGGGCTCATGTAGTACACGGTGCCAGAGGAGTCGCCCGGCTCCAGTGTGGTTCCAGCCGGGGTGGCGATGCCGAAATCGGCGATCCGGACCGCGGACCGCCGCAGTGCGCTGAGCAGGATATTGGCGGGTTTGATGTCCCGGTGGACCAGTCCGCGGGCATGGACGTGGGCAAGACCGGACAGCGCCGCGACCGCCCAGCGGGCAACTTCGCCGGCGTCGGCTGGACCGCTGCGGATCCGCTCGGCGAGGCTGCCCCCATAAGCAAACTCCTCAACGAGGAAAGGGCGCCCGGCCCACGGGTCACCGGCCGGAACGACGCCTTCGGCAATGAAGGTGACGATCGCGGGATGGTCCAGCGAGGCCAGAACCCGCGCCTCGGCGTGGATCCGCTCCGCCTGCTGCGGCCCGGGGTCTTCGGCGACCTTAATGGCCACGGGCCGGCCGTCTGCCACATCCGTTCCGCGGAACACGGTGGCCGTGGCGCCACGGCCCAGCAGCTCGTGGACGAGGAAGCGGCCCCCGGGAGCGTCCGGGAGCGCCAACACTCTGGCATCGAGCCCGACGGCGGCAGGGACCGGCAAGGCGGAGGGCCGCTCCGCCAGGGCCACCGCGGAGTGCGGGGCTCTCAACGGCTGAGCTCGGACACGATGCTGGACGTGTGCACGATTCCGTCCAGCTGGAAGCCGCACCCGCAGCGCCAGAGCGGCGGCAATTCCGCGGAGGCATCGGCCGGTGCGAAGGAGTAAACGGACCTGAGGGCGGGGGCCGGCGCCTTCCCCTCCATCGGCATCCCGCAGTGGACCGGGGCGGCAGAGGCCTGCACGGGCGGAACGGCGGCCGGAGCCAGTTCAGCCACGGCGCCGCCGGAGAAACGAATATCAGACATAGTTAGTAAGCGTACATATAACTAGTCAGGCTAGCTAGTTGCTTTGGTCGCTATTCCCCGCGTGGTTGCGCGACTCCGCGATGGCCTCACTCATCCGGCGGAGAAAGCTCACAACGATCCTCGCTTCGTCGGCACTGAGGCCTTCCGCGACGGCCATCATCCTGCGGTGCATGTCACCGAGAGTGGCCCGGACCTCCGCATCCGTCGCCCCGGTGGGAACAATCACCAGCGACCGCCGGTCCGTGGGGTGGGGCTCGCGGCGGACATGGCCGCTGCCCACGAGCCGGTCGATCAGCGACGTGGTGGAGGCAGTGGTGATCCCCAGGACGCGGCTCAGGTCCTTGGGCCCCACCTGCTCGCCGTCGGCCTGGGTGCGCAGGAGGTACCGCAGGGCCAGCAGGCCTGTCTCCCCCATCCCCATCGAATCCCTCGCGGCCCGCCTCCGGGCGACTTCCACGTTGCGGTACTCACGCAGCGCATGCAGGACGGCGCCGGGCGGGTCGAGCCTGTCGTCGGGTCCGTACCAATAGCCGGATCCGGTGGGGCTGTGCGCATTCATCCGGTAATCCTAGCCGAACTGATTACTAGGCCATCGTGGGTTTTTTGGCCGCGGCGGGCGGGCCGAACAACGCTGGGCCGCCATCCCGGACCGGTGAACGTGGTGGAAGCTGCCGGCATGGGAGGCGGTTAAAACAGAAGCAGGCCAGAGGCTTCATGCCTCTGGCCTGCTCCGCGGGTGGGCCCTGTGGGGATCGAACCCACGACCCACGGATTAAAAGTCCGATGCTCTACCAACTGAGCTAAAGGCCCCAGCTGAAGACCTCAAACGGCGGATAAATCCGCAGTTCAAGGGCTGATCAGCCCAGTCCATTTCTGAACGTTAATACTGTACCCCAGACCCGGGCGCATTTTGCGCACGGGGCGGGGACGCCGCCGTCGTGCGCCCTGGACGGCTGCGGTGCGGACCGGGGGGCCAACGGCCCCTACGCTCGATTCCCCGACAGCACTGGAGTAGCGTGGTGGCATGAGCGAGCAAGCAGGATCCAGCGCCCCCGGACCGCACCGGCACCACAAGCCGAAGCCCTTCGCCCCGATTGACTTTGAGCCCTTCGCGGGCGGGGCCGATCCTGCCCGCATCTCCGAGGCGGCCCATCTCGCCGCCCAGGCACTCGTGCGCCGCGGACGCGACAGCGACGACCCCGTCGTGACCAAGCGGCTCGTGAAGCTCGCCGATGAACAGGGCCTGGAAGCCATCGCTGAAATGTGGGCCGAAAGCCCGGCACGCTCGCTTCCGGGGGCCCTCTGGCGCCTGTACGCACTCCGCGCCGCCACGATCCAGGACCCCGAGCGGATCTCTGTCTACTTCAGGGCCGGCAAGGACACGGCCCAGGTATCGCACGTGGTGGCCGGCGCCGCCGAGCCGCCCGGAGCGGAGGAGATGAAGTCGATGGCGGACGCCATCCTGTCCGGCGCGTTCGACGGCGAGTTCGACGTCGCGCTGGAACGCTCGGCCGCGTTCTGCCGCGTGGTGGCGCTGGGCCAGGCCACCCTCGCCGACGGCGCCGAGCACAGCAACGAGAACCATGCGAGCAAGCTCACGCGCAATTCGCACCTCCTGGTCAAGACCGCGGAGGACCTCGAACATGCCGCCAACGCCTGGCGCCTGGGCGAACTGGACTGAGGAGGCGTGATGCCGCCGGACAGCCGGTAGGCACGACGCACACGGACTGTCAATGTTGACTTGTCCCCGACCTCGTAGAAAACTAAAAGCGGTGCCGAACCGCGAAACCCCCGGGCTTCAACATCTAGCCGCCTAGAGCGGCCTACCGCCGAGAGGCGTATCCGGTTCGGCACCATTTTCATGCCCCGCGAGTGGCGCACTGCCGGACCTGCCCGGCGGGCGCCGTCATATTCCCGGGCCGCCCGGGCGCCCTTTCCGGCACTTTCAGGCCGGACGGTAAAGTAATCCTCATGCGCGGGTCATCATCACTTCACACACCCGGCAGACAACGGCCGTGCACCTCCCTCCCGAAGACCGGTAATCACACGTGAAGCTGCGCCTTTTCCCCCAGGAGCCCGCCGGGCTGAACCTCCTTGCCCAGCTTGCAGGCCAGATTGCGCTCGCCACGGGCACCCTGTCGGAAATCCTGGGCGCACCGGCCAGTGAAAACGACCGGCTGGTCGAGGACATGCACAACCATGAGGCCAAGTCCGCGGAGCTGCACTTCGCGTTGCTGACGCACATGCGGACCTCGTTCGTGAACCCGCTCCCCCGCGAGGACATGTATGCCCTCTCCCGGTTCCTCAATGAGGCGATGGAAAAGCTTGATGCCGCCGCCGACCTGGTGTCCCTCTACAAGCTGGACCGCCTGCCCAAGCGCGCCGCGGACCAGCTGGAAATCATCAGCAGGCAGGCCGAGCTCACTGTGGACGCCATGCGGAGGCTGGACAACCTGGACGACCTCGAGGACTACTGGATCGAGGTCCTCCGCCTGTCCAAGCGCGCCGAACGGTCCCACCGGGTCTGGGTGGCGGACATGCTCAACGAAATGAAGCCGGCCCGGTACGCTCGGAACCGGGACATCGCCGACCAGCTCGTGGGAGTTACCCGGGACATGCGCCGGATCGCGGTCCAGGTGGGCAGCATCATCGTCAAGGAATCCTGACGTGACCATCCTCCTGTTTGCCCTGGTGGTGGTCTTCGCCGGGGCATTCGCCTTCCTGAACGGTTTCCGGGACGCCTCGGCTGCGGTGGCGCTGGCCGTCCGGACCCGCGCCCTCACGCCGACCATCGCCGTGCTGCTGGCCGCGTTGTTCAACTTCGTTGGTGCCGGGCTGAGCGCCGCACTGGCCCTGGCCGTCAGCCAGACCTGGGTGCAGCTGCCCAAGGGGGAGAACGGGCTGACCATCCTGATGGCGGGCCTGCTCAGTGCCGTGCTGTGGGGCATCTACACCTGGTGGCGGGGCATTCCGTCGTCCTCGACGCATGCCCTCGTAGGCGGGCTGGCCGGCGCCGGGATCGCGAGCGTGGCCGTCGGCGGGCACGCTGTCGGGGGCGTTGACACGTCCCTGCTTTCCCAAGTGGTGCTTCCGCTGCTGCTCTCACCGCTGATTGCCTTCGTGGGCGCCTACCTGCTGGTCTGGCCCGCGACGTGGGCCGCGCGGTATACGCCGCCGAACGTCGTGAATGGCCGCGCGCGGCGCGCGGAGAGCATTGCGGTGGGCGCCGTGGCGTTCGCCCACGGGCTGCAGGACGGACAGCGCACCAGCGCCGTCCTGGTCCTTGCCCTGCTGGCGTCAGGGCTGTCGGATGGCCGGGAGATGCCGGTCTGGGTGGCACTGTTCACCGCGGCCCTGCTGACCGCGGGAACCCTGGCAGGCGGGTGGCGCATTTCCTACACCATTGGCTACCGGCTGATCCGGATGGATCCCCTGCGCGGCTCCGTCGTGCAACTGTTCAGCTCGGCCATCCTGCTGATTGGCGCGATCGGGCTGCACTGGCCCATCTCCACCACGCACACTGTCACGTCGGCCGTCCTGGGTTCCGGCAGCAATCAGGGGTTCGCTGCCACCAACCGGAAAATGGTGATCCGGATCCTGATGTTCTGGGCGCTCACCCCGGTGGCCACCGCGGCGGCGGCCTTCGTGCTGGCCCTGTCCCTGTCACCGCTCGCGGGGCTGTAGGGAACCATCGATTGCTCCGCAGGTGCCCTTTTGAGGGCTCAAAACGGCACCTGCGGAGCAGTCGATGAACCGGTCGGGCTATCCGAAGCGGCCGGAAACGTAGTCCTCGGTGGCCTTCTCGGTCGGATTGCTGAACATGGCGTGGGTGTCGCCGTACTCGATCAGCCGGCCCGGCTTACCGGTGCCCGCGATGTTGAAGAACGCGGTCTTGTCCGAGACGCGGGCGGCCTGCTGCATGTTGTGGGTCACGATCACCACGGTGTACTGGTCCTTGAGCTCGTTGATGAGGTCTTCAATGGCCAGCGTGGAGATCGGGTCCAGTGCGGAGCAGGGCTCGTCCATCAGGATGACCTGCGGTTCCACGGCGATGGCGCGGGCGATGCAGAGCCGCTGCTGCTGGCCGCCGGAAAGGCCGGAGCCGGGCTTGGCCAGCCGGTCCTTGACCTCGTTCCAGAGGTTAGCGCCCTGCAGGGACCGTTCCACCAGGGCGTCGGCCTCGCCCTTGGAGATCTTCTGGTTGTTCAGCTTCACGCCGGCCAGCACGTTGTCGCGGATGGACATCGTGGGGAACGGGTTGGGACGCTGGAAGACCATCCCGATCTGCGAGCGGACGGTGACCGGGTCCACGCCGGGGCCGTACAGGTTGTCGCCGTCGAGCAGTACCTCACCTTCGACGCGGGCGCCGGGGATCACCTCATGCATCCGGTTCAGGGTGCGCAGGAAGGTGGATTTTCCGCAGCCGGAGGGCCCGATGAACGCCGTGACGGACTTGGCTTCGATGTTGATGTTGACGTCTGCGACGGCCAGGAATTTGCTGTAGTAGACGTTCAGGTCTTTGACGTCGATGCGCTTAGACATGATGTTCCTTCACTTGCTGGAGGTACGGACTGAAGAATGGTGTCGCCATGCCGGGCTAGCGGCCGGTCTTGGGGGCGAACATGCGGGCGACCAGGCGGGCGCCGAGGTTGAGCAGCATCACCAGGATGATCAGGACCAGGGCGGCGCCCCAGGCGCGCTGGGAGGACGGATCCGGGTTGGACGGCGAGGTCGGGTTCAGGATCTGCGTGTAGATGAAGGTGGGCAGCGAGGCCATCCAGCCGCCGAACACGTTGTAATTGATCGAGGTGGCGAAGCCCGCGGTGACCAGGATCGGGGCGGTTTCGCCGATCACCCGGGCGATCGCGAGGGTGACACCCGAGGCGATGCCGGAGATCGCCGTCGGAATGACCACCTTGAGGATGGTCCGCCACTTGCGCACACCCAGGGCGTAGGCCGCCTCGCGGAGTTCGTTGGGGACAATCTTGAGCATTTCCTCGCTGGAGCGGACCACCACGGGGATCATCAGCACGGAGAGGGCGACGGCGGCGACGGCACCGGTTTTGGTGCCCGGTCCGACGACGGCGAAGAAGAAGGCTGCCGCGAACAGGCCGGCCACGATCGAGGGGATGCCGGTCATGACGTCCACGAAGAAGGTGATGGCGCGGGCCAGCGGGCGGTCATTGCCGTATTCCACCAGGTAAACGGAGGTCAGCAGGCCCACGGGCACCGAGATCACGGTCGCCATTACCGTGATCAGCAGGGTGCCGATCAGGGCGTGGAAGATGCCGCCGACCACCGGGGCGCCTTCATCGACGCTCTTGTTGTCGAAGGCCCCGGTGACGCCGTTCATCGAGGTGGAAAGAAAGCCGGGGTCCGTGAGGCCGGGCAGGCCGTTGACCAGGACCGTCCAGATCACGGAGAACAATGGCAGCAGCGCGATCAGGAACGCGCCCACCACGAGGCAGCTGGCCAGCTTGTCCTTCGCGCGGCGCGAGCCTTCGACGGCGGCGCTCCAGCCGACCAGGCCAAAGGCGAAGAAGACCGCAGAGACCAGGCCCCAGCCGAGGGCGTTGAACCCGATCAGGGCCAGGACGGCAGCGCCGAGAACCACGGCGATGCCGAGGACCAGATAGGGTGCCCACTTCGGCAGCTGGCCCTTCGTGAGGGCCGAACGCTTCTTGACGGGGGTCAGGGTGGAGGTCATTTAGTTGGCTCCCGAGAATTCTTTGTGCCTGCTGATGATCCAGCGTGCGATCATGTTCACGCCGAGGGTGATGACGAACAGGACCAGGCCGGCTGCAATCAGCGTGTTGACTTTCAGGCCACTGGCCTCGGGGAAGTTCAGCGCGATTTCGGCGGCGATGGTCTGGTTGCCGGACTGGATCAGGCTCGCGGTCAGCACGCCGGAGGACAGCACCAGCGCGACAGCCATGGTCTCGCCGAGTGCGCGGCCCAGGCCCAGCATGACGGCGCTGATGATGCCCGGGCGGCCGAACGGCAACACAGCCATCCGGATCATTTCCCAGCGGGTGGCACCAAGCGCAAGCGCGGCCTCTTCGTGCAGCTTGGGGGTCTGCAGGAAGATTTCGCGGCTCAGCGACGTGATGATGGGCAGGACCATGACGGACAGCACGATTCCCGCGGTGAGGATGGTCTTGCCTGTGGCCGAGGCCGGTCCCTGGAAGATCGGCAGCCAGCCCAGGTTGTTGGCCAGCCAGTTGTAGGCCGGCGAGATTTCCTTGGCGAGGAACGCGGCACCCCAGGCGCCGTAGACCACGGAGGGGATGGCAGCCAGCAAGTCGATCACGTAGCCCAGGCCGGAGGCGAGCTTGCGCGGGGCGAAATGGGAGATGAACAGCGCCACGCCGATCGCGACCGGCGTTGCGATCACGAGGGCGATCACGGCTGCGATCAGGGTGCCGATGACGATCGGCCAGATGTAGGCGAAAAAGCCCTCGCCGCCCTGGATCTTGTCCGGGGAGGCCACAAGGGCAGGGAATGCCTGGATGACGAGGAAGATCGCCACGCCGAAGAGCACGGCCAGGATCAGGCACCCAGCGGCCAAAGTGGCTGCGGAAAAGACCTTATCGCCGGCGCGGCCTGCGCCCCGCGACGTGGTCAGGGAGGTGGTGGTCACTTCACGATCCTTCAGATCTTTTTGTACTTCGGACAAACGCATTGGTTCCCTGTCCCGTTACGGCCGTCGGTGACAGCCGTAACGGGACAGGGAACCAGGATCAGGCTGGTGTTTCCACTATGCCTGTCAGCGCTAGGGAACCCTAGGACTTTACCTTGATGCTCTGAATCGACTTGAGGGCCTTGTCCTGCAGGGTCTTCGACAGCGGGGCGGACTTGGCGGCCTCAGCGGCTGCCTTCTGCCCGGCGTCGGAGACGACGTAGCTCTCGAATGCCTTCACCAGGTCCGCGGTCTTCTGGTCTGCGTAGGTGCTGCAGACGACGTGGAAGGAGACCAGGACCACCGGGTAGGCACCCTCGATCTTGGTGGTGCGGTCCAGCTTGATCGACAGGTCGTTGGCGGTGCGGCCCGCAACCGGCTTCCCGGCGTCGACTGCCTTCGCAGCAGCGTCGGCGGAGATCTTCGTGAAGGACCCGCCCACCTTGATCTGCGCGACGCCCAGCTTGCCGCTCACAGCGGAGTCATCGGCGTACGTTACGGCGCCCGGGGTGTCGGTCACGGTCTTGACGACGCCGGAGGTGCCCTTGGCGTTCTCGCCCTTCAGTGCTGCGGGCCAGATGCCTGCAGCCTTGTCGGTCCAGACCTCGGGAGCGGCGGCGGCCAGGTAATCGGTGAAGTTCTGGGTGGTGCCGGAGTCGTCGGAGCGGTTCACCGGGGTGACCTTGAGGTCCGGGAGCTTCGCGTCCGGGTTCATGGCGGCGATGGCCGGGTCGTTCCAGTTGGTGATCCCGCCGCGGAAGATCTTGGCGACGGTGGCGGCGTCGAGCTTCAGTTCCTTGATGTCGGGCAGGTTGAAGGCCACGGCGATCGGGGAAATGTAGACCGGGATGTTGAGGGCGCCCTCGGGGCCGCAGGTGGTCTTGGAGCTCGCGTACTCGTCATCCTTGAGGTAGGCATCGGAGCCGGCGAACTGGGCGGAGCCGTCCAGGATGGCCTTGCGGCCTGCGCCGGAGCCGTCCGGGGAGTACTGGACATTGGCGCCCTGGTTTGCAGAGGCGAAATTGGTCTTCCACACGTCCATGGCAGCGCCCTGCGCGGAGGAACCGATGCCGGTCAGGGTGCCCGTAACTGCGGGGCCCGAGGCGGACGGCGCGGCGGACTGGGCCGTGTTGGTTGCGTTGTCCGAACCGCAGGCGGTCAGCGCGAGAGCGCCAGCTGCGATGACAGCGATAGCCGAGGTGCGGCCGAAGCGGAGTGCCTTCACTGAGATGTGCCCCTTCCAGGGATTTTCTGTGCGTGCCGGGCCGGAGAAGGCCGGGCAAAGATGCGTACGGTTTGTACCTCTATTGAAACTAGGTGCCCCAGATGAAGAGAATTGCCGTCCGAGATGAACGGAGGGTTAACGACGCCGGGACATTGGCTTACATCCGCCGGGCCCCCATTGCGTTAGCCTCGTCACAGCCGTAGGGGTCCGCGCCGACGAACTGCAGGATCAACGGCCCAATAGACTGGAGCGCATGGCCTCCGCTATTGGACTTTCCGCAAGCGCCCGATTCCTGCGCGGCCGGGTCCGCACCGGCTTGGTCCGGAGCCGGAACTCCCTCATGCCGGCCATCCAGATGACCGCCTGCGCAGTTGGCGCGTACGCGTTCGCCGAGTACGTGCTGGGCCACAGCGGCCCGCTCTTCGCCGCCACGTCCTCCCTCATCTCGCTGGGCTTTTCCCGCGAGCCCCGGCTGCGCCGCGTGATCGAGGTCGGCCTGGGCTGCACCATCGGCATCGTGGTCGGGGACCTGCTGCTGCACTGGCTGGGCGCCGGGATGTGGCAGGCCGCCGTCGTGCTGCTGTTCTCGATCCTGCTCGCGAGGTTCCTGGACAGCGGGACGATCTTCACCACCCAGCTGGGCCTGCAGTCCCTGTTGGTGGTGCTTCTGCCGGCGCCGACGGGAGGTCCCTTCACCCGCAGCATCGACGCCGTCGTGGGCGGGGTGTTCGCCCTGCTGGTGACGATCCTGATCCCGAAGGACCCGCGCCGGGAACCCCGCACCGACGTCAAGAAGCTCCTGCACGAACTCGCCGAGGTGCTGCGCGAATGTGCCTCCGCCCTGAGCTACAGCGACTCCACCCAGGCCTGGCATGCGCTGATCCGGGGGCGGAACTGCCAGCCGCTCGTCGAGGCCATGCGGCAGTCTCTGCGGTCCTCCGGCGAGGTGGCAACCCTGGCGCCGGCCTACCGCAGGCACCGGGACGAGCTGGACCAGATGGAACAGTCGCTCGACTACATCGACCTTGCGCTGCGCAACAGCCGGGTCTTTGCCCGCCGCCTGACCAGCGCCATCAATCATGCGGCCTTGTCCGACGAGGCCACGCAAAACATCGCAGAGGTCCTGCGGGACACCGCCGACGCCGTCGACGAACTCTCCCTGGGTCTGGCGGAAGTGCACGACGGCGTCCGCCGCGCCCACCTGCGGACGGCCCGGACGGAGCTTCGGGAAATCGCCGGCCGCCTGCACCCGAGGCTGCTTGACGTGCAGCGGCTGGAGGGCGAAACGGTGGTCATGTTGTTCCGTCCGCTGATGGTGGACCTGCTCGAGGCGGCCGGGGTCGACTCCCGGGAAGCCCGGGATATCCTTCCCCCGCTGTAGGTGCCGCTGTAGGTGCCGCTGTAGTTGCCGGGGCGCGTGCCGTGGGGGCGGGAGCGTGCATGTCGCAGGGCGCGGATAGGGTGGAGCAATGGCTACCAAGACTTCCCGGGCCACCAAGGCGCCGGGCTACAAATGCGCTGAATGCGGCTGGACCACGGCCAAGTGGGTGGGCCGCTGCGGCGAGTGCCAGGCCTGGGGCAGCGTGGAGGAAACCGGCGGCGCCGTAGCGCGGACGACGGCGGCCACCACCGTGCTGGAGCCGGCCCGGCGGATCTCCGAGGTGGACGCCACCACCGCGGCCTTCCTGCCCACCGGAGTGGACGAACTGGACCGCGTGCTCGGCGGCGGGCTGGTCCCGGGCGCCGTGATCCTGCTGGCGGGCGAACCCGGCGTCGGCAAGTCAACGCTGCTGCTGGACGTCGCGGCCAAGTTTGCCCGCACCGCGCAGGACGTCCTCTACATCACGGGCGAGGAATCGGCCGCACAGGTCAAGCTCCGCGCGGACCGGATCGACGCCGTCGCCGAATCCCTGTACCTCTCCGCCGAAACGGACCTCGGCCAGGCCCTGGGCCAGGTGGAGAAGCTGGAGCCGCGCCTGCTGATCGTGGACTCCGTGCAGACGCTGAGCAGCGCCGACGTCGAAGGCAGCGCCGGCGGCGTCTCGCAGGTCCGGGAGGTTGCCGCTTCCCTGATCGCCGCCGCCAAGCGCCGCAACATGACCACCCTGCTGGTCGGCCATGTGACCAAGGACGGCTCCATCGCCGGGCCCCGGCTGCTCGAGCACCTCGTGGATGTGGTGTGCCAGTTCGAAGGCGAGCGCCACTCCCGGCTGCGGCTGCTCCGGGCGGTCAAGAACCGGTACGGCCCCACCGACGACGTCGGCTGCTTCGACCTGAACGAGGACGGGATTGTGGGCCTGGCCGATCCGAGCGGGCTGTTCGTTTCGCGGACCAAAGAGCCGGTCTCCGGCACCTGCATCACGGTGACCCTGGAAGGGCGTCGCCCGCTTCTGGCTGAGGTACAGTCCCTGCTGGCCGAAAGCTCCAGCGCCCAGCCGCGCCGGGCCACGAGCGGGCTGGACAGTTCCCGGGTGGCCATGCTGCTGGCGGTGCTCCAGCAGCGCGCCGGCTGCCTGCTCAGCAAAGACGATTCCTACGTGGCAACCGTGGGCGGCGTAAAGCTCAGCGAGCCCGCCACGGACCTCGCCGTCGCGCTGGCCGTGGCCTCCGCGAAGGCCAGGAAACCCCTGCCGGAGCGGCTCATTGCCTTCGGCGAAGTGGGCCTGGCCGGCGAGGTACGCCCCGTGCCCGGCATCAACCAGCGGATCCAGGAAGCCCACCGGCTGGGCTTCACCCACGCCGTGGTACCGGCAAGCCCGAACGGCGCGGGACCGATTCCTGCGGGTTTCTCGGTGCGCGAAGTGGGACACCTGACCGAAGCCCTGAGCCTGCTGATCAGCTGAGGCTTTCCTGCAGCCAGCTCCGGAACGCGACTTAGGACCCTATACTCCGCCCGGTATCGGGGGGAGTATAGGTACAGGACAGGCACGGGTGCGGGCGAAGGGAACTGGCCATGATGGGGTACTACGGCAACGGTATCGGCTGGATGTGGCTCTGGGGTGTGCTCTTGCTGGTCGGGATCGCCGCCCTGGTGCTGCTCGCCGTCCGGCTCTTCACCGGCGGACCCGGCCACGGCGGCGCCAACCAGCCCGGCCGCTACGGCACCCCGCTCTATGGCCCGCCGGGGACTCCCCCGGGCGGCCCTGGCTTCCCCGCCGGGAAGAGCCAGGCCCGGCTGATCCTGGACGAACGCTTCGCGAGGGGCGAGCTCACTGCGGAACAGTACCGCGAGAGCTTGAAAGTGCTCGGCGAGGAACCCTAGTGCGGCCCGTCAGCCGCCGCGACGCCCTGCTCCTGGGCGGCCTGGGCACCGCGGCCACCGTGGCAGGCGGAGCCGGACTGTGGTGGTCCCTGGTTTCCACCCAGCAGCCGGGCAGCGGGGCCGGGGGCGCGCAAGGGACCGGGCTGCGCAGTCCCCCCGAGCTTCGCAGCGCCGGCGGCAGGCTGCAGCTCACCCTGGAGGCCGCCCGCGGACAGGTGGAGCTCGGCGGCCGGCCAGCCCGGCCCCTTTGCTACAACGGCACTGTCCCGGGTCCCACCCTCCGCTTGCGCCCCGGCGACGAGCTCAGCATCAGGCTTGTGAACAGCATCGACCAACCAACGAACCTGCACGTCCATGGCCTCCACGTGTCCCCGCAGGCCAACGGTGACAATGTGTTTGTCACGGTCCAGTCCGGAGCGGATTTCGACTACAGCTACCGGCTGCCGCCGGATCACCCGCCGGGCGTCTACTGGTACCACCCGCACCACCACGGCATGGTTGCGGGGCAGATTTTTGCAGGGCTTTTCGGGGCGATCATCGTCGAGGATCCCGAACCCATCCCGGTGAGCGTGGAACGTGTGCTGCTTGTCTCGGACACCACCCTGGACAGTGCCGGCAACATAGCCGCGGTGTCGCAGATGGAGCGCATGGCGGGCCGGGAAGGTGAACTGCTCCTGCTCAACGGGCAGAGCAGGCCACTGCTCATCGCCCGCCCGGGCGAACGGGAGCGGTGGCGGATCATCAACGCCTGCGCCGCCCGCTTCCTTCGGCTCCGGCTGGACGGCCAGCGGCTGGAGCTGCTCGGCATGGATTCGGGCCGGTCCCCCGCTCCCGAAGCCGTGGACGAACTCCTGCTGGCGCCGGGCAACCGGGCGGACCTGCTGGTGACGGCAGTCGACGGCGAATCCACTTTGCAGGCCCTCCCCTATGACCGCGGCGGCATGCCGGGAATGATGGGGCAGGCGCCGTCCCCGGTCCGCGGGGCAGCCGCACTGGCGACCTTTCGGGTCAGCGGCGAATCCGCGGCCGTGCCCGGTGCCGTCGCGGTGCGGCCGGCCCCGGCGGACCTCCGGACCGCCGCCGTGGCGGCACGCCGGCAACTGGTCCTGGCGATGGGGGCGGGATCGGGAGGCATGGGCGGAGGCATGGGCGGCATGATGCAGTTCAGCATCAATGGCCGTGAATTCAGCGAGTCCCGAACGGACACGATCGTGGCAGCCGGAACCGTGGAGGAATGGACGCTGGTCAACACGAGCCCGATGGACCACCCCTTCCACCTGCATGTGTGGCCGATGCAGCTCATCGAGGACAACGGCCTGGCGGTCGAATCCGTCATCATGCGGGACGTGGTGAACGTGCGGGCGAACGGGCGGGCCACAGTCAGGGTCGCGTTCCGCGACTTCGGCGGCCGCGCGGTCTACCACTGCCACATCCTGGACCACGAGGACCTGGGAATGATGGGCGTGATCGAGGTCCGCTGACCGGGGAAACCTCTTGTGAATTATACCCCCTAGGGGTATCGTGAAGCTCAACCCGCACATCGATGGATCCCCCAGGAGCGCGCATCATGGAACACCGGCACGGCAGCCACGCAGTCGGCGGCCCGCAGCTGAACCATCAGCACGGAGGCCCGGCCGGGCAGCAACCCGGCACGATCGGGATGCGCGGCAGCGGCCCCGCGCCGCAGCAGGACGACGAGCACCTGGTGCACAGCCACGGCCAGCACGCCGGTCACAGCGTGGCGATGTTCAAGAACAGGTTCTGGCTGACTCTCGTCCTGGCGGTCCCGGTGGTCTTCTTCAGCCCCATGTTCGGGCAACTCCTCGGCTACGAACCTCCCTCGTTCCCCGGCTCCGGCTGGATTCCTCCCGTCCTCGGAACCGTCATTTTCTTCTCTGGCGGCCAGCCGTTCCTCAAAGGCGGACTGAACGAGCTGAAAACCGGCAAGCCGGGGATGATGCTGCTGATCGCCATGGCCATCACCGTCGCGTTCACCGCCTCATGGGTGACCACCCTGGGGATCGGCGGCTTCGACCTCGACTTCTGGTGGGAACTGGCCCTCCTGGTTGACATCATGCTGCTGGGGCACTGGATTGAAATGCGCGCCCTCGGCTCCGCCCGGGGCGCGCTGGATGCCCTCGCGGCGCTGCTCCCGGATGAGGCCGAACGCATTACCGGGTCCGGAACCGAGATTGTCGGTGTCTCCGAGCTCAGGAGCGGCGACACCATCCTGGTCCGTTCCGGCGCGCGGATGCCGGCGGACGGAACTGTGACCGAGGGGCAGACAGAATTCGACGAATCCATGATCACGGGTGAGTCCAAGACCGTCCTCCGATCCCCGGGCGACCCGGTGGTCGCCGGCACGATCGCCACGGACAACAGCCTCCGCGTTCAGGTCACTGCCATCGGCGAGGACACCGCCCTCGCCGGGATCCAGCGGCTCGTGGCCGAGGCGCAGGCATCCTCCTCACGGGCCCAGGCACTCGCGGACCGTGCCGCCGCCTTCCTGTTCTATTTCGCGGCCGGGGCCGGCGTCGTCACCTTCATCGCCTGGACACTGCTGGGCAGCGTGCCCGACGCCGTGGAACGCACCGTGACGGTGCTGGTCATCGCCTGCCCGCATGCGCTGGGCCTTGCCATCCCGCTGGTCATCGCGATCTCCACGGAGCGGGCCGCCCGGGCCGGCGTGCTGATCAAGAACCGGATGGCGCTCGAACGGATGAGGACGGTCGACGTCGTGCTGTTCGACAAGACGGGGACCCTGACCAAGGGTGAGCCGGAACTGAAGGACGTGGCCGCCGTCGAAGGGACGGACCCTGGTGAGCTGCTCTCCCTGGCCGCCGCAGCGGAATCGGACAGCGAGCACCCCCTGGCCCGCGCGATCGTCGCCGCGGCCCGCGGGCGCGGACTCACTGTCCCGCTGGCGACCGGTTTCACTTCCCTGACCGGCCGGGGCGTCCGCGCCACGATCGGCGGCAGGACGGTCCGGGTGGGCGGCCCCGCGATGCTCAGGGAGCTGCAGGCAGGGGAACCCCCGGAACTGGCGGCCGCGACAGCTGCCTGGCGGGACCGGGGTGCGGCAGTGCTTCATGTGGTGGACGGCGACGCCGTGCTGGGCGCCGTGAGCCTTGAGGACGCCGTGCGGCCGGAATCCCGCCAGGCCGTCGCGGCGCTGCAGCACCGCGGGATCAAGGTTGCCATGATCACCGGCGACGCCCGGCAGGTGGCCCGGGCCGTGGCCGCCGAGCTGAACATTGACGAGGTCTTCGCCGAGGTTTTGCCGGCGGACAAGGACAAGAAGGTGGCCGAGCTCCAGTCCCGCGGCCTCAAGGTGGCCATGGTGGGGGACGGCGTCAACGACTCCCCCGCGCTGGCCCGGGCCGAGGTGGGCATCGCGATCGGCGGGGGCACCGACGTCGCGGTGGAGTCCGCCGGCGTGGTCCTGGCCGGGAACGACCCCCCGGGCGGTGCTGTCCATGGTGGATCTGTCCCGTGCGAGCTACCGGAAGATGTGGCAGAACCTTGTGTGGGCCACGGGCTACAACATCATTGCGGTGCCGCTGGCCGCCGGCGTCCTGGCGTTCGCAGGGATCGTCCTTTCCCCCGCCGCCGGGGCCGTGCTGATGTCCGCCTCCACGATCGTGGTGGCCCTCAACGCGCAGCTGCTGCGGGGCCTGAAACTCAACCCCGCGGACGTCGGCTGACCTGAAAGTGACCCCCATGCCGGAGACCCCACCACGCAACCCCTCATTCGGGAGATCCTTCGCCCGGGTGGGTCCGCGGATGGACGCCCGCGGGGCCGCGGACCACCGCCGGCGCCTCCTGGCAGCGGCGCACGGCGCCGTCGTCGAAATCGGGGCAGGCTACGGGGCCACTTTCCCGTTCTACCCTTCCGCGGTGACCGGCGTGCTGGCCCTCGAACCGGACGCCACGCTCCGGGAGCTGGCGCTGGCCGCTGCCAGGACTGCACCAGTGCCGGTCACCGTGCAGGACGGCGTGGCGGAATCGCTGCCGGCGGCGGACGCGTCGATCGACGTCGTCGTCTCCAGCCTGGTGCTGTGCAGCGTGGCGGACCAGTCCACAGCCCTCGCGGAGGCGGTGCGGGTACTGCGGCCGGGCGGCCTGCTGCTGTTCTATGAACACGTCCGTTCGGCGCACCGCATGCTGGCGGCCGCCGAAGACCTGGTCACACCGCTGTGGAGCCGGATGGCAGGCGGATGCCACCCCAACCGGGACACCGTCGGCGTGATCGCCGGGGCGGGCCTCACGGTGCAGGGTCTCGAGCGCTTCGGCTTTTCGGTCCTCCCCGGCAACCCCCGGCTGGTCCACGTCCTGGGGGTAGCCAGCAAACCCTGACGGCCGCCCGGCGCGCAGAAGGGGCGCCTGCCGCACTGGCAGGCGCCCCTTCGTTGCTCGCGGAAGCGGGTGGTTCTAGGCCTTCTTGGGCGGCAGTGCCAGCTTGAAGACCTTGGCCCAGGTGGAGCCGACCTGCTTCCAGATCGGGCCGGTGGTGTACGGCAGGCCGTAACGCTGGCAGATTTCCTGCACCTTCGGGGCCACCTCGGCGTAGCGGTTGGACGGAATGTCCGGGAAGAGGTGGTGCTCGATCTGGTGGGAGAGGTTGCCGGTCATCAGGTGCATGAACTTGGACCCGGAGATGTTGGCGGAGCCAATCATCTGCCGGACGTACCAGTCACCGCGGGTCTCGCCTTCCACCATTTCCTCGGTGAAGGTGTCCGCACCCTCGGGGAAGTGGCCGCAGAAGATCACCGCGTGCGCCCAGACATTGCGGACCGCGTTGGCGGTCAGCGTTCCGTACAGCGCCTGCTTGCCGGATCCGGTCAGCATGGCAACGGCCGGCGTGGCGGCGTAGTCCTTGGTGAACTGCGTGAGGGCCTTGCGGCCGAGGGCCTTGAGGTCCTTGGTGAGGGCCTCCTTGGACTTCTTGCCCTGCTTGTAGTCCTCCAACTCGAGGTCGTAGATCGCGATGCCCCATTCGAAGACCGGGGCCAGCAGCGCGTTGTAGAGCGGGTTGCCCAGGTTGAAGGGCTTCCATTCCTGGTCCGCGTCCATCCGCAGCAGGTTGTACCCGACGTCGTTGTCCTTGCCGATGACGTTGGTCCAGCGGTGGTGCAGGTCGTTGTGGGTGTGCTGCCAGGCGCGCGCCGGGGTCACGAAGTCCCACTCCCAGGTGGTGGAGTGGATGTCGGGGTCCCGCATCCAGTCCCACTGGCCGTGCAGGATGTTGTGCCCGAGCTCCATGTTTTCCAGGATCTTGGCGAAGCTGAGCATGGTGGTCCCGGCAACCCAGGCCGCCTTGTGCTTGCTGACCAGCAGCGTTGCACGGCCGGAAATCTCCAGTCCGCGCTGGATCTTGATCATCCGGCGGATGTAGGCGGCATCGGACGCGCCGCGCTTGGCGAGGATATCGTCCTTGATGGCGTCGAGTTCACGTCCCAGCTCGGCGACCTGCTCGTCGGAGAGGTGCGCGGCAGCCGGCGGCCGCACCGTCGGGCTGCCGGACTCGGCGAGGGCGCCGGGCCGCGTCTTCACGGCGCGGGGCGCTTTGGCAGAGCCGTCAGCGCCCTGGGGGGCTTCCTCGGAAAGGCTTTGCTTGTCGGAAACAATCGTCATGCGGTGGTACTCCTCAGATCTCGAGGTTAACGGGTCCGGCGGCTGCCGAGACACACGTCTGGATTAGTTGGCCGGGCTCGCCATGGACTTCGTCCGTGCGCAGGTCACGGACCTGTCCGGCCCGGAGCGGGATGAGGCAGCTGTGGCAGATGCCCATCCGGCAACCGCTCGGCATCAGGACGCCGGCGTCCTCGCCGACGTCGAGCAGCGGGGTGTCGCCGTCGGCGTCGACTTCACGGTCCGAGGCCTCGAAGGTGACCAGGCCGCCGTCGTGCCCTTCCCCGCCGGCGAGCTTGGTGCTGAAGCGTTCGATGGTCAGGGTGGCTTCCGGAGGGGCGTCCGCGGTTGCGGTCTCGGCTGCCCAGAGCGCCTCGGCGTCGTCCAGGAAGCTTTCGGGGCCGCAGGCGTAAGCGGCGCGCTCGCGCCAGTCCGGGCAAAGCTGTTCCAGACCGGCGGCGGAGCTGAAGTCCAGCCGTCCGCGTTCGCCCGTGAACCAGTGGATGACGCGCAGGTTGGGGAACTGGTCCGCGAGTTCGGCCAGTTCCTCGCGGAAGATGGCGTCCGCCGGGGTCCGGGCAGTGTGGATGAGGACGACGTCGGAGTCCGGACGATGCGGGACGAGAGTGCGGATCATTGACATGACCGGGGTGATGCCGCTGCCGGCGGTGAGCATCAGCAGGGGGCGCGGGTGCTCCGGAAGGACGAAATCGCCCTGCGGCGGCGCCAGGAAGAGCACGTCGCCGGGCTTGGTGTTGCGCACGAGGGTCCCCGAGACGGCACCCATGTCACTGACGGTGATAGCCGGGTCCTTGCCGGCGGGGGCGCTGAGCGAGTATGACCGCCAGTGGCGGACACCGTCGAGCTCGACGCCAATACGGGCCCACTGGCCGGCAAGGTGCGCTTGCCAGCCGCGGCCGGGACGGAAGAAAATGGTGGCGGAATCGGCCGTTTCTGGAACCACCCGAGTGACAACGCCGCGCAATTGGCGGGCGGAAAACACGGGATTGAACAGCGACAGAATGTCTTCTGGAGCTAGGGGGGTGGTCAGTAGAGATGCGGCGCGCGCCAGCTTACGGAGCCGGATCATCTTCCAATCGTATGTCAGACAGGGTCATACTTCTTCACCCAAGGCATACGATCGACGTGGATAAACTATCTCCCCGCAACAACTAATTGGAACCAGCCTCATGAACGCATCCCCGACGGGCACCCCCGCTTCTTCCTCCTACGACCCGCCGTGGCTTGCCCTGCCGCGCGAGGTCAGCGACGTCCTCCGGCCGATGATGCCGGGCATTGTCGAGGCCATCATCGACGCCGTGCCGCAACTCGTGCCGGCCTATGCCAGGCCGATCGAGGGACGCTTCGGGCGGGGGCTGCGGCGGGGCGTGGCTGCCGCACTGGACCGCTTCCTGCAGCTGCCTGGAACCCGGCTGCCCGCCCTTTCAGAGGAGAGCAGGCAACTCGTGGCAGGGCTGGGGAGCGGTGAATTCCGCCAGGGCCGGAGCATGGATGCGCTGCTGAGCGCCTACCGGATGGGTGCCCGCGTAACCTTCCGCGAGATGTCCAGGGTGTCGGTGGAGCACCACCTTGGCCAGAGTGTGGTGGTGGACCTGGGCGAATCGATCCTGGCCTACATCGACGAGCTGTCCGCGGTCAGCGCCGAGGCGTATGCCTTTGAACAGTCGGAACGGGCCGGCGCGGTGGACCGCCGTCGCACCGAACTGCTCGACCTGCTCCTGCTGGGGCAGGCGGATGAGACGGCCCTGCGCCAGACGGCGGCGATGGCGGACTGGTCCCTGCCGCAGCGGATGGTGGTGGTGACCCTGCCGGTGGACCGGTCCGCGGGGCTGCGTCTCCGGCTGGGGGCGGGAACGCTGGTCATTGAACGCGAGACGGACGCCGTCGCCCTGGTTCCAGCGCGGCAGTCGAAGTCCGCACGGGCGGACCTGGACAAGGTGCTGCGTGGCCGCGGGGCTGCCGTGGGGCCGGCCGGAGGCTGGGAGAAAGTCCCCGATTCGCTGCGCCTGGCAGTGCTCGCAGCCTCCGTGCTGCCGCCCCGGGACGGCCCGGAGGATCCGCCGATCTGGGCAGATGAGCATTTGGCCGAGGTGATTCTCGGCGCGGAGCCCTCCGCCATCGCGGAACTGGCGAACCGCCGGCTGGCGCCGCTGGAAGGGCTGCGCCCGGCGCAGCGCGAGCGGCTCGCGGAGACTCTGCTGTCCTGGCTGCGGCACTGGGGCCAGCGCGCCCCCGTCGCGGCAGAGCTCGGCATCCACCCGCAGACAGTGGGTTACCGGGCTGCTCAGCTGCGCGAGCTGTTCGGCGACACGCTCGAGGACCCCAAGGCACGGTTCGAACTGGAACTGGCGCTCCACGCCGGCAGGCGTTGAACAGCGCAGGCGTTGAACAGCGCAGGCGTTGAACAGCGCAGGCGTTGAACAGCGCAGGCGTTGAACAGCGCAGGCGTTGAACAGCGCAGGCGTTCAGCGGAACCTAGCCGGCGATCGCTTCCCTGCTCTGCAGCCGCATCTCCAGGTCGTTCATCACGATCGCGGCGAGGTCTTCCAGCGTCGTGGTGTCGGCGGCGCTGAACTCCCGGGGTTCCCGGTCCAGGATGCAGAAGGTGCCCAGGTTGTAGCCGTCCGGAGTCCGCAGCGGGACGCCGGCGTAGAACTGCAGTCCGAACTCGCCAGCCACCAGCGGGTTGGCGAGGGTGCGGGGATCCCTGGTGGCGTCCTCCACGATCCAGGCGCCGTCCTGCAGGATCGCGGAGGCGCACAGCCCCGGGTCGCGGCCGATCTGTGTGACGTCGGTGCCGTGGTGGGCCTTGAACCAGATGCGGTCGTGGTCCACCACGCTGACGATTGCCACGGGCACCGAGAACACCCGGGCCGCAAGCGCCGCGATCCGGTCGAAGGCGCCGTCTGCCGGGGTGTCGAGGATCCGGTAGCGTTCCACCGCGCGCATCCTGGCTTCCTCATCGGTCCCGCCCGGGGCTTTCTCCAGGCGGTGGCGTCCTGCGCCTTTAATGACTTCCTGGCGCAGGGCGAGGGAGACTTCCCGGGCCGGAGGCCGCTCCGCCGGGTCGCGGGCAAGCATGGAGGACAGCAGCGACGTCCAGATGGGGGCAAGCTCTTCGGGGATGTCGGGATCGTGGAGCAGTCGCGCGACGGCGGACTGGATCGGTGCGCCCGGGTAGGCCATCTTTCCGGTCAGCCCTTCGAGCAGCACCAGGCCGAGGGAATAGACGTCGCTGAGCGGCCCGGCGGGTTCGCCGGCGGCCTGCTCCGGGCTCAGGTAGGCGGGGGTGCCGGAGGTTCCGCCATCGTCCGCCACCGGGCCGTTGCCCGCCATGATGGCAACGCCGAAGTCGCTGAGCTTGGCCCGGGGGCGCCGGTCATCGTTGCTGTAGTCCACCAGCAGGATATTGGCCGGCTTCACGTCGCGGTGCACGATGCCGTGATGGTGGATGTAGGAGAGTCCGTCCGCCAGGTCGTGGCCGATCAGGGCCATGTGCGCTGCCGACAGCGGCCCCTGGGCGGCGCGGTGGCGCAGGTCCGGACCGCGGACCAGCTCCATCACGAGGTAGGTGAGGCGGGCCCCCGGGTCGCTCAGGTCCGCGCCGGCGTCGAACAACGTCACGAGGGCGTGGTGGCTCAGCCCGGCGAGGATACGGATCTCCTGCCCCTGCCGGCGGGTATGTTCGAGATCATCCGCGTCGTCCCGGAAGAGTTTGACGGCCACCTCGCGCTGCAGGAGTTCGTCATAGGCGCGGTACACGGTGGACTGGCTCCCCCTGCCGATGAGGGAGTGGATCCGGTAGCGGCCGCTCAGCAGGAATCCTGGTTCCATGCCGAGTTTTCTGCTGTAGTCAGTCAAAGAGTGTTCGTTGTCCCTTAGGTGCGGGGCCCGCCGACGGAATCGCGCGGATCAGTCCAAAAAGCCGAAAATGTGGGGCGCCCGCGAAGTAGCAAGGTTACTTATGATACCGCGGAAATGGGATTCAGGAAGACCTGCGACGGACCAATATCCCCGCTCCGCAGACGGGGCATCGGCCGCTACTTGGCGGGGTTGTGGGTGCCGATCGGCAGCAGGGTCAGGTCCGGGTGGTTCTTTTCGATCCGGCGCAGGGCCCAGACGTCGTTGAACAGGGCCAGGTATTCGCCGTCGGAGCGCAGCAGCACCTCGGCGCCGGGCACGTTGGCCAGCGCCGGCATGGCCTCCGCCGTCGAGATCCTGGCGATGGAATACGGCAGGCGCTCCAGCCGCATCGGGGCGCTGAAATCGTGCGCCATCCGGTCCTCCACGACTTCGAACTGCATGGGGCCGACGGCGGCCAGCACCGGGGCCTGGTCGCCGCGGACGTCCGAGCGGAGGACCTGGATGACGCCCTCGTGCTCGAGCTGCTCGATGCCGCGTCGGAACTGCTTGAAACGGCTGGGGTCCTTGGAGCGCGCCACCTGGAAGTGCTCCGGGGCGAACAGCGGGATGGCCGGGAACTCCACTGGCTGCTCGAGGAAGAGGCTGTCGCCCACCCGCAGCGAGGAGGCGTTGACGAGGCCGACGACGTCGCCGGGGAAGGCCTCGTCAATGACCTCGCGTTCCCGGCCGAAAACCTGCTGGGCGTACTTGGTGGCGAAGGACTTGCCGGTCCGGCCCTGCGTCACCACCATGCCGCGCTCGAAGATGCCGGAACAGACCCGGATGAAGGCGACGTGGTCCCGGTGCGCCTTGTTCATGCCGGCCTGGACCTTGAAGACGAACCCGGCGAAGGGTGCGTCGACGGGCCGTGCGGCGCCGTCGACGTCGGGCCGCGGTGCAGCGGGCGGGGCGAAGTCCACGAGGGCGTCGAGGATCTCCTTGACGCCAAAGTTCAGCGCGGCGGAGCTGAACAGGATCGGCGTCGCCTCGCCTGCGTGGAAGGCGTCGATGTCGAACTCAAGGTTTGATTCGATGACCAGCCCGGCTTCGTCGACGGCGTTGGACCAGTCCTCGCCCTGGCTGGCCGCGGCCTGCTCCGGCGTGAAGTACTCGGTGAGGGCGATGTTGGCGCCGGCGTTGTTGCGCTTGAACTGTGCGAAACGGTCGTTGCGCAGGTCCCAGACGCCGCGGAAGTCACCGGAGATGCCCACGGCCCAGGTCAGCGGCATCGGCTGGAGGCCGGTGCGCTCGGTGATCTCGTCCATGAGAGCCAGCGCGTCCAGGCCCGGCCGGTCCCACTTGTTGATCACGGTGATGATGGGCAGGTTCCGCTGCTTGCAGACCTCGAACAGCTTCATGGTCTGGGTTTCCAGACCCTTGGCGGCGTCCACCAGCATCACGGCGCAGTCGACGGCGGCCAGCACACGGTAGGTGTCCTCGGAGAAGTCAGCGTGGCCGGGGGTGTCCAGCAGGTTGATGACGGTGTCGCGGTAGGCGAACTGCAGCGCCGCGGAGCTGATCGAGATGCCGCGGTCCTTTTCCATCTGCATCCAGTCCGAGACGGTCTCCTTGCGGTTGGCCTTGCCGCTGGAGGCACCGGCGGTACCGATAACCTTCGCGTGCAGCGCCAGCGCCTCGGTCAGGGTGGACTTGCCGGCGTCGGGGTGTGAAATGACCGCGAAAGTCCGACGCCGGGCCGCCTGCTTGTGAATCTCCTGGACTCGGGCGGGGCTAAGGACTTCTTGGGACACGGTGCTACTTTCGCTGCGGCGTTGAATGGTTGCGCTCCCGGGTTTGCGGGGGGAACCGGCTGGCCCGGTGGGAACGCGGGTTGTTCTGCCGGGGGTTCTGCGTGAGGGCTTTGTGGGATCGGCGGGGGGATTGGGCGGGCGCGGCGGCGGTCAGCCGACGGAACACCCAAGGGTCCAAGTTTATCGCAGCCTGGGCTGCCGCCGCGAAGTGGGCGGAACGCCGCATGAATGCAGGACAACTGCGGATCAGAAATGCGTGGCTGGAACAGGGGCCCGGGAGGCGTTTCGGGGACGTTCCCGCGGCGTCTCAATGGACCACTTTGGGGCTTGTCCGTGCGGAAGTTGGCCCGCTTTACCTCTACTATGGTGAGAACGGGGAACCGAGTACTTTTGATCCTGCCGGCAAACACTGGATACCGGCGCACTTGCGGGCTGAGGCCTGCACCTTTGAAGGGAAGATCTATGGCTCGGAGCCCTGAAGATTCACTCAAGGCGACGCTGGGCCGAGTGGCACCGGGCACCGCCCTCCGCGACGGCCTGGAACGCATCCTCCGCGGCAGGACCGGCGCCCTGATCGTGCTGGGCATCGACCGGACCATCGAATCCATCTGCTCTGGCGGCTTCGACATCGGAATCGATTTCTCCCCCACCCGCCTGCGGGAACTGGCCAAAATGGACGGCGCCATCATCTGCGACAAGGACGCCAGCAACATCCTGCGCGCGGCCGTCCAGCTGGTCCCGGATTCCAGCATCGAGACCCAGGAGTCCGGCACCCGGCACCGGACCGCTGAGCGTGTCGCCATCCAGACCGGCGTTCCGGTGATCTCGGTCAGCCAGTCCATGCAGATCATCGCGCTCTACGTGAACGGGCTGCGGCACGTCCTGGAGGGCTCGGAGAAGGTCCTGGCCCGCGCCAACCAGGCCCTGGCAACCCTGGAACGCTACCGCTCGCGCCTGGACCAGGTCACCAGCTCACTGTCCGCCCTGGAAATCGAGGCCATGGTGACGGTCCGCGACGTTGCCGTGACCCTGCAGCGCCAGGAGATGGTCCGCCGGATTTCCGAGGAGATTTCGCAGTACGTCCTGGAGCTCGGCGAGGACGGGCGGCTCCTCTCGCTCCAGCTGGACGAACTGACCGTGGGCCGCGGCCCCGGCAGCGACGTGATCATCCGTGACTACTCGGGCCCGGACACCTCGGCCGAAGACATCGACCAGGCCGTGAAGTCGCTCGTGAACCTGGGCCCCACCGAGCTGATCGACCTGGGCAAGATCGCCGGGATTGTGGGCTTCGCCGGCGGCGAGGCCAACCTCGACGCCGTCGTCCAGCCGCGCGGGTACCGGCTGCTATCCGGGCTCAAGGCCGTGCCGAAGGCCGTCGCCGACCGCCTGGTGGACCACTTCGGCGGCCTGCAGTTCCTGATGGCCGCCACGATCGATGACCTGATGACGGTGGACGGCATCGGCGACCAGCGCGCCCGGACGGTCCGTGAGGGCCTGAGCCGGATGGCCGAGGCAAGCCTGCTGGACCGCTTCCTCTAATCCCCATCGGTTGCTCCACAGGTGCCCTTTTGAGCCCTCAAAACGGCACCTGTGGAGCAATCGATGGGACTAGTTGAGCTGGAACACGGCTTTGGGGCTGGTCTTGGTCGCCAGCCGTGCGGTGAAAACGTAATACGCGCCGCCTGCTCCCGGTTTGGCCTCGATGAGCTTGCAGCCTTCGACCGAGCGGTTGCGCTCCCACAGGAAGTTGGCCGTCTCGCTTTGCCCCGGTGCGATGGTCTTCACGAGCTCGGTGGCGTCCTTCTGGCAGTCAGTGGACGAGAAGATCCGGTCCGAGCCGCTGGTGACCAGGAATTCCATTTGTGAGGTGCCGATATTGACCTCGCACGGCACCTTGTTGCCGTTCGTCACTTTGAGCGAGAGCAGCGGGTTCTCCCCGGCCGCGTAGGCAGGTTTGTCCGTGGAGGCCGTGACCGTTACCAGGTTCTGCTCGCAGCCGTTGCCCGTCGGAGATGCTGACGGGGAAGCCGTGGTTTCCGGGGCGCCCGCCGGGCCCGTTTCCTGGCCGGACGGAGCCGCTCCACCGCCGGACGGGGACTGCCCGGCGTTCAGGACACTTGCGACGGCGGCGAACCCCCCAAGGGCGATCGCGATCACGAGCAGGAGGGCGGCGCCCACGAACAGCCGGCGGCGGCGGTAGACGGGGCTGACCGGTTTCCGGGCAGGCTTGCCTACGGGTTCGCGCGCGGGTTTACGTACGACGGGCCGGCCCGGGCGTGCTCCGTTGCCGGATGCGCCCGGGCGGGAACCGTGAGTTCCTGGATTGTCTTGCCTGCCCATCCTTCTAGGCTAGAGAACCGCACCGGGTATCGGGCCCTCCCACGCCGCGGGCGGAGTGTGGCCCTCATCTATTACGCTGAATCCATCAAAGCTCTAGCCGATTCCCCCGCCGTCCCCGTCTCAGCGCGCCCGCAAGACATCCCCGCCGACGTTCCGCTGTCCTTCCTGCACAAGGCCCTGGACACCTGGTTCGGGGCGAACGCCCGGGACCTGCCATGGCGGGCGGCTGAATGCACGCCATGGGGTGTGCTGGTCAGCGAGATCATGCTGCAGCAGACGCCGGTGGTGCGCGTGCTGCCCGTCTGGGAGGAATGGCTGCGGCGCTGGCCGGAGCCCGCCGATCTGGCCAGGGAGCCTGCCGGCGAAGCGGTCCGGGCCTGGGGGCGGCTGGGCTATCCGCGGCGGGCCCTGCGGCTGCACGCGGCCGCCGGCGCCATCGGCGCCAACCACGGCGGAAAGGTGCCCGGAACGTACCCGGACCTGCTGGAGCTGCCCGGGGTGGGCAGCTACACGGCGGCGGCCGTCGCCGCGTTCGCCTTCGGCCGCCGCGAAACCGTGGTGGACACCAACATCCGCCGCGTGCACGCCCGCCTGTTTTCCGGCGCGGCCCTGCCCTCGCAGTCGCTGAACGCCGCGGAGATGCGGCTTGCCGCGCAGGCGCTTCCGGACGACGCCGTCTCTTCCGTGCGCTGGAATGCCTCCGTCATGGAGCTGGGGGCATTGGTATGCACTGCCCGTTCGCCGAAATGCGGGGATTGTCCGGTCAGTAGCTCCTGCGCCTGGCTTGCAGCCGGTGAGCCGCCGCCGACGTACACCCCGAAAGGGCAGTCGTGGCACGGAACGGACCGCCAGGTTCGCGGAGCCGTGATGGCGGTGCTCCGCATGGCCGAGTCCCCGGTCGCCCCCGCGCTGTTCCAGCAGGCCGCCGCGGACCTTGGCTTCGAACCGGCGGGGATCGGCATCCCGCTGGCCGCCCTGCACCGGCTCAACTCCGCTCCGGAGCAGCTGGAGCGCGCGCTGTCCGGGCTGCTGAGCGATGGACTCGCCGAGCTGCATCCGGCGGGTTTCCGGCTGCCCGCCTGACCCCCTCCCGCCCCGCCGATGGCCGGCCCCCTAGCTGGACTGCGCTCCGGGAACTACGCTGAAGGATGCGCACAGTCGCGGCCGTCCTGGGCCTGGGTTTCATCGCGCTGCCGGCCGCCGGGTGCCAGCCCCAGACCGCGTGCCCGGCGATCGCGCAGGCACCGGTGGTGGCGCTGACCGTGGCCCGAGAGTACGCCGGTGCGGTGAAAACGCTCCGGCTCAAGGCATGCCAGGACGGGAACTGCGCCGAGGCTGATCTTGTGCTGTTCCCAGGGAGCACCACGGTGGATCAGGGCTGTGAACCAGGGACATACGGCAGGGACCGTCCCTGCTCGGCGACCGTCTCGCCCGACGGCACCCTGACGGGGACGCTTATGCTGGATCACCTCTCGGACTCCCCCATCGACGCCAGCTTGAACGGCACCGATGCCGGCGGCCTCGCCCTGCCGGTCCGCACCCTGACGTTCACGCCGCGGATTGCCTACCCGTTCGGCGAGCAGTGCGGCAGGTTCATCTCAGCCGGAGTCCGCCTGGATGCGGACGGCCTCCGGCAGGCCGGCTGATCCTCCTGGAGAAAGGGAAATGCCGTGAACTCGCAGAACATCAGCCACTGGATCCGTGCAGGGTTGTGGGCCCTGGCCGCCTCGTGGCTCGTCACCGCCTGGGCCACGCTGGAGCCGCAGCCGGACCAGGAGAAGGACCCGGAGGCCTGGGCCCGGTTCGTCAGCTCCGACTCTTATCAGTTGAGCCACCTGTTTGGCAGCACCGGAGGCACCATCCTTGCCATCTTCGGTGCCTTCGCCCTGGGCTGTTGCCTGGCGAACAGCAGGGTGGGACGCCTGGCACTGGCTGCGATGGTGACCGCCGTCGCCGGTACTGCCTGGCTGCTGGTGCCGGCTGTGATTTCGACGTTTGCGACTCCCGCGACAGGAAAGGCCTATCTCGGTGGAAACCAGGAAGTGATGCACCTGGACTTTCCGGGGTCATTGACGGGGGCGTTCCTGGTTGGCCTGCTGCTCGCGTTCCTCGGCAATGTACTGCTGGGGATTGCGGTGTGGCATTCCCACGTGCTGCCGCGCTGGGCCGGGGCAGTCTGGGTGACCGGCGCCGTCGTGTTCTATGTCCTGGGCGTCGTTCTGGGGCAGGCGACGACGGGAAGCAGCCTGCCGACCCAGCCCGCCGGGGCCGTGCTCATGGCAGTTGCCGCCGGGTGGATCGCGTGGACGGGCCCCCTGCAGAGCACAGCGGCGCCCGACCTCACCGCCGCCGGCACAGCCTGAGACCGGGCCCTAAGGTTCGCCGAAGCCTGCCGTGATAAGTCCGCGCAGGTAGTCCACGGCCTTGGTGGCATCCGGGCCGCTGGCTTCGACGTGCAGCACCGCGCCCTTTGCCGCCCCGAGCATCATAAGCTCAGTCATCGACGCACCGTCGGCGCCATTGACCGTCACCTCGGCGTCCATGCCGGACAGTCCGCCGGCGATCTTCGCCGCCGGACGTGCGTGCATTCCGGCCAGGTTGATGAGTTCAAAATCCCCTGTTGCCTCCGGCGGCCGGTGCACGTGGGCGTGCTGAACAGCGGCCGGCGGCCGGTAGACGGCTTCCGCGGCTTGCTTCACGCCCTGGGGATCAGCTCCGGCCTGGGCTGCCACAGCGGCCGCGACAAGGCCCTCGATGAGCGGCGCATCGGCCAGCAGCACTGAGGAGGGATCCGCCAGGAACTCCACCGCTGACTCGGCTGTCATCACGGCCGAGCCGAGATCCGTCAGGACGACTATGCCGTCGCTGTTGGCGTCCCCGGCCTGTTCCAGCGCGGCCATGACCCGCTCGAGGCTCGTGCCGATCCGGCCGCCGTCGGTGCCGCCGGCGGGGATGATCAGGACGTCTGGTGCCATCTGGGCGGCGAGCTCGACGGCGCCGTCGGCAATCTTTTCGCTGTGGGAGACGACGACGAGATTGACCGTCATTCGGCAGCCCCGACGGCGGCGCGCAGGATCAGGGCGGTCGAGACGGCGCCCGGATCCCGGTGGCCGATGCTGCGCTCCCCCAGATAGCTGGCACGCCCCTTGCGCGCGAGCATCGGATCCGTGGAGACGGCGCCGGCTTCGGCTGCCTCCGCGGCCGCCACCAGGACCTTGTGCACGTCGCTGTCCCCGGCGGCGGACGCAGCCGCGTCAACCGCCGGGGTCCAGGCGTCGACCATCGTCTTGTCACCCGATTCCGCCTTGCCGCGGGCCACGATCCCGTCCCGCGCGGCCTGGATCGCCGAGGCTAGAGTGGCTGCGTCGATGTCGGCCGCCTCGCCCAGCGCCGTCGCCGCCCGGAGGAAGGCTGTGCCGTAAAGCGGGCCGGCAGCTCCGCCGACCTTGGACATCAGGGTCATGGCGGTCAGCTTCAGTGCCGCTCCAGCCGTTTCCGGCGGCGCCTCGGCGATCTTGACCATCACCGCCTTGAAGCCGCGGTCCATGTTCTCGCCATGGTCCGAATCGCCGATCGGCCGGTCCAGCTCGATGAGTTCTTCCCGGTGCTCCGCCATGGCCTCGGCTGAGAGGGTCAGCCACCGCAACGCCCAGTTGACGTCCAGCCCCACGTCAGACGCCCCAGCGGAGCGCGGGGGTGTGGACGGGAGCATCCCAAAGCGAGGTCATCTCGTCGTCGAGGCGCAGGACGGTAATGGAGCACCCCTGCATTTCGAGGGACGTGATGTAGTTGCCGACCAGTGAGCGCGCCACGGTGATGCCCTGCGCGGCCAGCTGCTGCGCGGCCCGGCGGTACACAATGTAGAGCTCGCTCTGCGGGGTGCCGCCCATGCCATTGACGAACAGGAGCACCTTGTCCCCGGAGGCCAGCCCGAGGTCGCTGACCACCGGTTCCAGCAGGCGGTCCGTGATGCCGTCGGCGTTCTCCATCGCAATCCGGTGCCGGCCGGGCTCACCGTGGATGCCAATGCCGATCTCGATTTCGTTTTCCTCCAGGACGAAGCTTGGCGACCCGGCGTGCGGGACGGTGCAGGCGGTCAACGCGACGCCCATGCTGCGTACGTTCTGGTTGACCCGGTCACCGATGGCCGCGACGGCGTCGAGGTTGTCGCCGCGTTCCGCGGCGGCACCGGCGATCTTTTCCACCAGGACGGTTCCGCCCACGCCGCGCCGTCCGGCGGTGTACAGCGAGTCCTGCACCGCGACGTCGTCGTTCACCAGCACGGTCCGGATCTCGACACCTTCCGCCTGGGCCAGCTCCGCGGCGGTCTCGAAGTTAAGGACGTCGCCGGTGTAGTTCTTCACGATGTGCACGACGCCGGCGCCTGAATTGACGGCGAGGGTGGCCGGCAGGATCTGGTCCGGTGTGGGCGAGGTGAACACGGCGCCCGGCACTGCGGCGTCGAGCATGCCGAGGCCGACGTAGCCGCCGTGCAGGGGCTCGTGCCCGCTGCCGCCGCCGGAGACCAGCCCGACTTTTCCTGCCACCGGCGCGTCCTTGCGCACGATGAACTTGGGGTCCGCAAAGACGGTCACGAGGTCGGCATGGGCAAGCCCGAAGCCCTCCACTGACTCGTCAACCACGGCGCGGGGATCATTGATGAGCTTCTTCATGGCTGTGCTCCCTGGATGGTGTCCTGGCTGCTTGCTTAGACCCTACTACCGGGGCCCCTGCCAGCGGTAGGCTCCGGATTCACAACCTGGGACGCGGAATCGGGTGGCTGTCGGGCGGCAGCCCGCCGTGCGTTCCGCAGGCGGATCAGCTTGGTTTATCGGCCCGCAACGGGAAGTTCGGCCAGGCGTCGCTGCCAAGCCAGGAGAACGGCGGCGCATTGAGACGCCCCCGGTTGGTCCCGGACGCTGAGCCGGGGCCGGCTCCGGAGACAGGACCCGGACGGCGACCCGGCGCCGGGTCCCCAGCCGCATCTTCCCCGGCGCCCGGGTCCGTGGCTTGGCGTGCCGGGACCCCGCCGGCAATAGTCATTTGGAATGCTGAGAAATCCGGAAAAACCACGCGTTCGTGCAATTTCTTGCCTCCGAAATTAAGGTGGCCCACCCCCTGGACCGGGATCAGTTTATCCATCAAATTTATGGATGGGAAGACCCGGTCCCGCCCCCAGGTCCGGCGGCATCTCCCGGGCCGTTTTTCGGGGCTCGCCCCTACAGGGTTTTGATCATCCGGGTGTTGCCGAGCGTATTGGGCTTCACCCGGGCGAGGTCCAGGAACTCGGCAACACCCTCATCATGCGAGCGCAGCAGCTCGGAATACACCACGGGGTCGACGGCGGTCTGGTCGGCCATGACTTCGAAGCCGTGCTTTTTGAAGAAGTCCACCTCGAAAGTCAGGCAGAAGACGCGGGAAACGCCCAGCGCCCGGGCGTCCGCCAGCAGCCGCTCAACCAGCAGGTGGCCCACGCCCTTCCCACGCCAGGCATCCGATGCCGCGAGCGTGCGCACTTCGGCGAGGTCCTCCCACATCACGTGCAGGGCCCCACAGCCGATTACTTCACCGTCCGGCGACTCGGCGATCCGGAACTCCTGCAGGCTCTCGTAGTAGGCCACGGTTTCCTTGGCCATGAGGATCCGCTGATCGGCCAGCGGAGCCACGAGCGTCTTGATCGCCCCGACATCGCTCGTGCGGGCAAGACGGATGCGGATTGGTTCAGTCACAGCCCAATCTTACGGGGGCTGGTTGTTGTGGCTTCATTTTCGTGGCTAATGCACGAGGCGGAGGTGAGCCAACGGGAGGAGACTAGAGCCCCAGCTCCTCAGGCACCGGCAGATCCTTGTCCAGCAGGTTCCTGGCGAGGAAGTGCTCGACTACGCCGTACCAGACCTTGGCGTGCCTCGGCTGCAGGATCCAGTGGTTCTCATCCGGGAAGTAGAGGAACCGGTGGTCGGTCTCGCCGTTTTCGTCGGCCGCGAGCCGGGACTTGGAGAGGAGCTCGTACCAGAGCCGCAGGCCCTCCCCGATCGGGACGCGGTAGTCCTTGTCCCCATGGATGACGAGCATCGGGGTGCTGATGTTCTCCACGTGCAGGTGCGGGGAGTTCTCCAACGCCATCTCGGCCGTCATTTCCTTGAGCCAGTACTGCGCGGCGTCCGTGGTGGGGCCGAACTGGTCCAGCGCCCAGAGACTGGCGTGGGTGACGATCGCCTTGAACCGGTCCGTGTGGCCGGCCACCCAGTTCGCCATGTAGCCGCCGAAGGAACCGCCCATGGCCGCAGTGCGGGTCTCATCAATGTCCGGCCGCTGCACAACGGCGTCGGTGATGGCCATGAGGTCGGTGAACGGGGCTTTGCCCCATTCACCCCAGCCGCGCTGGATGTGGTGCTGGCCGTAACCGGTGGAGAGCGCCGGGTCCGGCAGCAGCACGGCATAGCCCCGCGCCACGAGCAGCCAGGGGTTCCAGCGCCACGTCCAGGCATTCCACGACCCGAGCGGCCCGCCATGGATCCAGAGCAGCAGGGGTGCCGGGTTTCCGGCCGTGGCCCCTTCCGGGAGTGCCAGGTACGCCGGCACACGGGTGCCATCCGCCGCCGTCGTCTCCACGCGTTCCAGCGAACCCTTGTAATGCGGGCGCGCCGCGGGGGCAGGGAGCCGGACGACGTCGCCGCCGACGAGATCGATCCGCACCCCTTCCGCAGGGAATTCGTAGGAGCTGCGCAGCGCATAGGCGGTGCGGCCGTCCGGGGCAACGACGACGTCGGTGTACGCGGCCGTATCGGCAGTCAGGCGTGTGACCTGCCCGGCTCCCCCATCTCCCGTCACGCTGATCCGGAAGACCGGCGAGGCGCCGTCCTCATCGGCTGTGACAAGAAGGGCTGATCCGTCCGGCAGCCAGGCGGCGGGGTGCGGCCAGCGGTCCCAGCCGTGGGCGAGCGGCGTCAGGGCGGCGCCGCCTGTCGACTGGGTCGCAGCTCCGGACACGTCGAACAGGTGCAGCTTGACCTGCGGGGCCGCCGCCGGCGTGGTGTCGCTCTCGCTGAGCACCACGAGCGTCCGGTTGTCGGGACTGACCGGCC
Organism: Pseudarthrobacter kochi; assembly: GCF_055412805.1. Lineage (NCBI taxonomy): Bacteria > Bacillati > Actinomycetota > Actinomycetes > Micrococcales > Micrococcaceae > Pseudarthrobacter > Pseudarthrobacter kochi. The sequence continues at coordinate 45,045 of NZ_JBVAYV010000013.1, read as the reverse complement.
CCGGGAAGTAGCTCATTCCCTCGGTATCGAGCAGGACCTGGCGGGTGCCGGTGGCGACGTCGATCGCGACGAGAATTGACCGTGAATTTGCGCGGGCCAGCGGCTTGTTGAAACTGCTGTAGATGGTCTTGCCGTCCGGGCTGACCACTGACTCTGCGTCGCGGAGGCCGGCGCCGGCGTCGGGCGTGAGGTTGCGGAGTTTGAGCGGCGACGCAGCGTCAACGGTTGCGGGTTTGCCCGGTTCCTGCTCCTCACCCGGTTCGACGGCGAAGAGCCTCGGCTGGGCGGGCCCCAGGTCGGCGTCCCAATAGCGGACGGGGTAGCCGCTGTGCAGGATGGCCGCGACCTTGTTGTCCTTGCGCGCCTTGCGGCGCTCCTCATCACTTTCCTCATCCGTGGCCCCGGCCAGGACGGAAGCGTTGACGAAGAGCGCGCCGCCCTCCTTGGCCGCCAGGAGTGCACTGACTCCGCCGGCCCGGGTCAGCACGACGCGGGCCTCGCCGCCGTCCGCGGGCAGCATCCACAGGGCGTTCACGGGATCCGCCTCCGGGGTTTCCGGGTCGGGTCGTGCGGAGCTGAAGTACAGATCACCGCTGGCGGCGAACACGGCCCCGGCCTCGCCCTTGGCGCTGCGCGTGATCCGGCAGGCCTGCTTCTGGCCCTCGGGATCCAGTTCCCACAGGGCAGTGCCGTATTCGGTGCCCTTTGGATTAAGAGTGGCCACGGTGGTGACCAGCCGCCTGCCGTCGGGGCTCAAGGCCAGGCCGCTCACCTTCGGGATGGCGAGGTAATGGTCCAGGTCATGGAAGGGTGTTTCGGGTTTTTCGCTCAGGGTCTCTGAATCGTTGGAAGCCATGCACCGATTCAACACCCCCTGTGCGGTGGATCACACCAATTTCACCCAGAGTGAAACACTGCTTTCACAATCCTCCAGGGGCATGGCACCGACCGCGCCCAAGGAATGGCCCCCGGCAGCGCAGACGCAAAGGCCCCGCCTCCCTTTTCAGGAAGACGGGGCCGTTGAGCCGATGCCTAGACGCTCGGAGCGATCTCCGGGATGCGCGGCTTGGTGTTGCCCGCGAAGGTGAACTTGGCGTCGTCGCCTTCGCCGTCCACATCCACTACAACGATGTCGCCGGCGTGGATTTCGCCGAAGAGGATCTTCTCGGAGAGCTGGTCCTCGATCTCGCGCTGGATGGTCCGGCGCAGCGGCCGGGCACCCATGGCGGGGTCGTAGCCGCGGGTTGCCAGCAGGATCTTGGCCGCGGGCGTGAGCTCGATGCCCATGTCCTTGTCCTTGAGGCGCTTCTCCAGCCGGCCAACGAACATGTCGACGATCTCGATGATCTCGTCCTGGGTCAGCTGCGGGAAGACCACAACGTCGTCAACACGGTTCAGGAACTCGGGGCGGAAATGCTGCTTGAGCTCCTCCGTCACGCGGGCCCGCATCCGGTTGTAGCCGGTCTGCGTGTCCGTGCCCGACTGGAAGCCGGTGGCAACGCTCTTGGAGATGTCCCGGGTGCCGAGGTTGGTGGTCATGATGATCACGGTGTTCTTGAAGTCCACCACGCGGCCCTGGGAGTCGGTCAGGCGGCCGTCTTCCAGAATCTGCAGCAGCGAGTTGAAGAGGTCGGCGTGCGCCTTCTCCACTTCGTCGAACAGCACCACGGAGAACGGACGACGCCGGACCTTCTCGGTCAGCTGTCCGCCTTCCTCGTAGCCCACGTAGCCCGGAGGGGCACCGAAGAGACGCGACACGGTGTGCTTCTCCGAGTACTCGGACATGTCCAGTGTGATCAGGGCGTCTTCCTCACCGAAGAGGAATTCGGCCAGGGCCTTGGCGAGCTCGGTCTTGCCGACGCCGGTGGGGCCGGCGAAGATGAACGAACCGCCCGGACGCTTCGGGTCCTTCAGGCCTGCACGGGTGCGGCGGATCGCCTGGGACAGGGACTTGATGGCCTCGTCCTGGCCGACAACGCGCTTGTGCAGCTCGTCTTCCATCTTCAGCAGTCGCGAGGACTCTTCCTCGGTCAGCTTGAAGACCGGGATGCCGGTGGAGTTCGCCAGCACTTCGGCGATGAGATCCTCATCCACCTCGGAGATGTCGTCCATGCCGCCGGTCTTCCACTGGCGTTCCTTCTCGGCACGCTCGGCAATGAGCTTCTGCTCCTTGTCGCGCAGCGAGGCGGCACCCTCGAAGTCCTGCGCGTCAATCGCGGATTCCTTCTCCAGTTTCATGGCCGCGATTTTCTCGTCCATCACCTTGAGCTCGGGCGGGGCGGTCATCCGGCGGATGCGCAGCCGGGCGCCGGCCTCGTCGATCAGGTCGATCGCCTTGTCCGGCAGGAAGCGGTCTGAGATGTAACGCTCGGAGAGGCTGGCCGCCGAGGCGAGGGCGCCGTCGGTGATGGTGACGCGGTGGTGCGCCTCGTACCGGTCGCGGAGGCCCTTGAGGATCTCGATCGCGTGAGCGACGGAGGGTTCCTTGACCTGGATCGGCTGGAAACGGCGCTCCAGCGCGGCATCCTTTTCGATGTGCTTGCGGTACTCGTCCAGCGTGGTGGCACCGATGGTCTGGAGCTCGCCGCGGGCCAGCATGGGCTTCAGGATCGAGGCCGCGTCGATGGCGCCTTCGGCTGCACCGGCACCCACGAGGGTGTGGATCTCATCGATGAACAGGATGATGTCGCCGCGGGTGCGGATTTCCTTGAGGACCTTCTTGAGGCGCTCTTCGAAGTCACCGCGGTAGCGGGATCCTGCCACGAGGGACCCGAGGTCCAGCGTGTACAGCTGCTTGTCCTTGATGGTCTCCGGGACGTCTCCGCGAACAATCGCCTGGGCAAGGCCTTCGACGACGGCGGTCTTGCCGACGCCGGGCTCACCGATCAGCACGGGGTTGTTCTTGGTGCGGCGGGAAAGGACCTGCATGACGCGTTCCATTTCGGATTCGCGCCCGATGACGGGGTCCAGCTTGTTCTCGCGGGCCGCCTGGGTCAGGTTGCGGCCGAACTGGTCCAGGACGACGGAACCGGCAGGAGTGCCTTCGGCCTGGCCCGGGCCAACACCAGCACCGGTGGTTTCCTTGCCCTGGTAACCCGAGAGCAGCTGGATGACCTGCTGGCGGACGCGGTTGAGGTCCGCACCGAGCTTGACCAGCACTTGGGCGGCTACACCTTCACCCTCGCGGATGAGGCCGAGCAGGATGTGCTCCGTGCCGATGTAGTTGTGTCCCAGCTGCAGCGCCTCGCGGAGCGAGAGCTCCAGGACCTTCTTGGCGCGCGGGGTGAAGGGGATGTGTCCGGACGGGGCCTGCTGGCCCTGGCCGATGATCTCCTGTACCTGCTCGCGGACGCCGTCGAGCGAAATGCTCAAGGACTCAAGGGCTTTGGCCGCAACACCTTCACCTTCATGGATCAGACCCAAGAGGATGTGTTCTGTACCGATGTAATTGTGGTTCAGCATGCGTGCCTCTTCTTGGGCAAGCACAACGACGCGACGGGCACGGTCCGTAAATCGCTCAAACATTTCGCCACACTCCTAGCTACGAATACTTCGATGCTACGTGTCCGGGTTCAAGATTTGGGGCTTGTTCGCCACAGGGGAAACCGGGACGCCGCAGCCGCGTCACATGCGGGAGCAAACTCGGGCCGGTCGGCCCTTGCGCCGAAGGCCAGCCGGGCCGGGTTCGGGCCGGGGGCGCGGTTGATCCGTGCCGGGCGCGGCGGCGCTCCTGCCCAGTTGTTGCCCCCGGAACGGACTATCAGCGGCGTGTCCCGGGCCCCGGGCCGCTTCTTCGGCCGACAACTGGGCTGGAACGCGCCGGCACTGGTCTCGCCCGACGGCAGACATGACAAAGCCCCCGGCAAAAGCGGGGGCCAAATCATTGGTATTGCACCGTGGAACTGCCCCGGCGACGCACGCTGGCGGCCTCGCGGCTAGGAATTCGCCTTTTGGTAGGCTTCCTGAATTTCAGCCTGGATGCGGCCGCGGCTGTTTACCGCATAGCCGTTATCGCGGGCCCACTGCCGGATCTGGGCGGAGTCCTGGTTCCGTCCCGATGAAATCTTGGTGCGCGTTGCGCGGCCACTCGACGTCTTGCGTGCGTGGCTTACAAACCGCTCAACCGCGGAGCGTAGTTCGGAAGCATTTTCCGAGGACAGGTCGATTTCGTAGCTGACGCCGTCCAGGCCAAACCGGACGGTTTCGTCCGCGGATCCCCCATCCAGATCATCGACAAGGATGATTTTTACTTTCTGTGCCATTAAAGACTCGCTTTCAAAAAGGATGAGTATTAAGGAAAAGCAGGATGTAACTCCTTAAAAGTATCCTCTGCTTTATGGCAACGAGTCAAAGCGAAAAAGAGTTTCCAAAGGAAAACCCAAGGCGGAATAGCCCGCTATTAGTTCGGGCCGTTGGAATGGCCGTCGCGGCGGAGCGTATCGGTTCCGCCGGCATTTTCTTCGGCTTCCGCGTGGGCACGCGCCTCTGCCTGGCGCTCGGATTTATCGGCATTGAAAATCGATTTCATGGCGAACCAGAAAATCAGGCCGACCACCACGGAGGGCAGCAATACGGCGATGTACTCCATGGTCAGTGTCCTTCGGGCTTCAGCAACGGGAACAGAATGGTCTCGCGGATGCCGGCACCCGTGAAGAGCATGACCAGCCGGTCGATGCCCAGGCCGATGCCGCCCATCGGCGGGGCGCCGTACTCCAGCGCGCGGAGGAAGTCCTCGTCCAGCTGCATGGCCTCGACGTCGCCGGCTGCGGAGCGGCGGGACTGCTCGGTGAGCCGTTCGCGCTGGATCACCGGGTCAATGAGCTCGGAAAACGCCGTGCCGCGCTCCATACCGCCGATAATGAGGTCCCACGCTTCAATCAGCCGGTCGTCCTCGCGGTGCTGGCGTGCCAGCGGCTGGGCGGAGGGCGGGTAGTCGTAGACAAAGGTGGGGTTCAGCAGGGTCGGCTCGACGAGTTCACCGAAGAGCTCCACTACGAGCTTCTCGGCATCCCAGTTGGCGTCGACCTTGACCTCGTGCTTCGCGGCGAGCGCCAGCAGTTCCGACGCCGGGGTCTCCGGGGTGATTTCCTGGCCCACGGTTTCGGAGAGTCCCGGGTAGACAGCCATCCAGGCCCAGTCGCCGTCGAGGTTGATCTCGCCGGCCTCGGTCTGCAGGACGCGGCCCACACCGGCGGCGTCGGCGGCGTCGAGGATGATTTCCTTGATCCGGTCCGCCATGACGAACTGGTCGGCCCAGGCCTCGTAGGACTCCAATGTGGTGAATTCCGGGCTGTGGGTGGAGTCCACGCCCTCATTGCGGAAGACGCGGCCCATGTCGTAGACACGGTCGATCCCGCCGACGACGGTGCGCTTGAGGTAGAGCTCAGTGGCGATCCGCAGGGTCATCTTCTGGTCGAAGGCGTTCATGTGGGTCTCGAACGGGCGGGCGGTGGCGCCGCCGTGAACCAGTTGGAGCATGGGGGTTTCCACCTCGACATAGCCCTGGCGGTGCAGGGTCTCGCGGATGGAACGGGTGATCGCGGCCCGGGTGTAGACCATTTCACGGGCTTCGTCGCGGACAATAAGGTCCACGTAGCGCTGCCGGACGCGGGTCTCCTCGTTGAGCTCCGCATGCAGCACGGGCAGCGGGCGCAGCGCCTTGGACGCCATGGACCAGGACTCGGCCATGACGGAGAGTTCGCCGCGCCGCGAGGAGATGACCTCGCCCTTGATAAAGACGTGGTCGCCAAGGTCCACGAGGGCTTTCCAGTCCGCGAGCGCGTCCTCGCCGATGTTGGCCAGGCTCAGCATGACCTGCAGCCGGACGGCCTTGCCATCGCCGCCGCCCTCCTGAAGCGTGGCGAAGCAGAGCTTGCCGGTGTTGCGGATGAAGACGATGCGGCCGGTCACACCAACGACGTCGCCAGTGGTTTCGTCGGCCTCGAGGTGGGCGTACTTTTCGCGGATTTCGGCCAGCGAGTGCGTGCGCTCAACACCCACCGGATACGCCTCGATGCCCCGCTCAATCAGCCTGGCGCGCTTCTCCATGCGGATGCGCGTCTGTTCGCTGGCGTCGTGGTGCTCGGCGGCGGTAATCGGGGCGGGGGGGTTTTGGGAAGTCACAATCCCCAAGTTTACCGGGGATTCGACGGGGGCGGGTCCCGCCCGGCGAAGGTCACCGAGGAATAGACTCAGGGCTGTGGAGACGCGGACCATCAGCACCGACGACGGCGAGGGGCACCTCGAGCTGCACTCCTTCCGCCCGGCTACAGGCCCGGCCCCGGGTTCGCCGTCCGGCACGGGTATCGTCGTCGTCCACGGCACCATGCTTACCGACGCACTGTACCGCCCGTTAGCGCGGAAGATCAGCCGCCTGTTGGGTCGCCCGGTGCACTGCTACAACCGGCGCGGGCGCGCCGGGTCCTCCCGCAACCGGCCGGTTACTCGGCGGCCACGGAGGTCGATGATCTGGCTGCGGTGATGCGGAAAACGGGATCGAGCGACGTGGTGGCGCACAGCTACGGCGGATTCGTGGCCCTGCAGGCGGCACGGACGGTGCCGATCCGCAGGATGGTGACCTATGACGCGGCCGTGTCCCTCTCCGGGAACCTCACCCACCGCTGGCGGCCCGAGCCGGAGCGTTCGGTGGCCGCCGGGGAACTCGACGATGCCTGGGCCCACCTGGTCCAGGGGATTGAGGTGGACGGGCCCGTATCCAAGCTCCCGCTGGGCGCGCTGCGGATGCTCAGCATCATCTCCGCACGGACCACCATGGGCGCGCCGAAATGCGCAAACTCCTGCCCACCGCCGTCGCGGAGATGCGGGCGGTGCTGGACGCGGACCTCGAACTGGCCGACTTCGCGGCCGTGACCACCCCGGCGCTGATGCTCGCCGGCAGCTGGAGCCCGGCGTACTTCGCCGAAACGGGACGGCAACTCGCTGCCGCCGTCCCTTCCATCGAATTTGCTGTCCTGCCAGGTTAACTCCACGAAAGCCCGCTCCGTCCCGGAATCCGGCTGCCCCTGACGGTTGCGCGGTTCCTCCTTGCCGGCGAAGGGAGCCTGCGGCCCCTCCCGGCGCGCAGGCGCCGGCTCAAGCTGGGCCACTAGGGGCCGCACCCTTACAATCGGTGGGCGACCCTTTCGAAAGGACCCCCTTGGCCAAGCTCTACTTCCGCTACGGCGCCATGAACTCCGGCAAGTCGACGGGTCTGCTGCAGGCGGCGTTCAACTACGAGGAGCGCGGCCAGCGGGTCCTGCTGGCGAAGCCGGATGTGGACACCAAGGGCGACTCCGACGTCGTTTCCCGCCTGGGTATGACCCGCTCGGTGGACTTCCTCATCCCTGCCGGGGCTTCCGCCCGCACCTTGTTCACCGCCCAGGCCCACGGGGACGACCCAGATGCCCTGCTGAAGCATGTGGACACCCAGCCGGTGGCCTGCCTGCTGGTGGACGAGGCCCAGTTCCTCGAACCGGCCCAGGTGGACGACCTCTTCCGCGTCGCCGTCCTGGACAACGTCCCTGTGCTGGCCTACGGCATCCGCACGGACTTCCGCACGCGGGCGTTTCCCGGTTCGCTCCGGCTGCTGGAGATCGCGCACACCCTTGAGGAACTCAAGACGATCTGCCGCTGCGGCCGCAAGGCGATCTTCAACACCCGCCGGGTCGGCAACCAGGTGGTGTTCGACGGCGACCAGGTTGCGATCGACGGCCAGGACGTCTGGTACGAATCGCTCTGCGGTTCCTGCTACCTCGAGGTCTCCGGCGGCAGGCTGGGAAACTAGCCCTCACGGGCCGCCGGGGAACCCCTACTACGCCGTAGCTGCAGCCTCGGCTAGGCTCGGAGCATGACCCGCGAGAACATCAGGACCCCCGACGGTGGAACGATCGAGCTTTTCAGCACGGGTGCCGAGCTTGCGTCGGCGGGCTCCGGCGTCGTCGTCGTTCCGGCCTCAATGGTGACCGCCGCCGACTACACCCGTTTCGCCCAGAAGCTCAGCGCCTCCCTGGGCCGCCCGGTGCACACGTTCAACCGGCGCGGACGCGGTTCCTCCTCGCCGCAGCCCGAGGACTACACCCTCGACGTCGACATCCACGACCTCGATGCGGTGATGAAGCACACGTCCAGCACGGACGTTTTTGGGCACAGCTTCGGCGGGGCGGTGGCACTGCACGCGGCACGCACCCTGCCGGTGGAACGGCTCGCCGTGTACGACCCGGCCGTCTCCGTGAACCACAGCGTCACCGCGGACTGGACCACCGAATACGAGAAGGCGACGGCGGCAGGCGACGACGACCGCGCCCTCGCCGTCCTGCTCAAAGGCCTCGAGACCGGCAGCGCCTTGTCGAGGATGCCGCTGTCCATGCTGACCCTGGCGAACAAGCTGGCCGCCGGCACCCCGATCGGCAAGCAGATGCGCGAACTGATGAAGACCGGCGTCCGGGAGATCAAGGCCATCATCGCCGCCGACATGCCGGCCGAGCCGTTCCTGGAACTGCCGCTGGAAACGCTGATCGTTGTTGGCGAGAAGAGCCCGGCGTACTTCGGTGTGGCCTGCGCCCAGATCCACGAGGTGCTCTCCGGGTCCAGCTACACGATCCTGCCCGGCATGGGGCACGACGGCGTCAACAAGGCGCCGGACAAGCTCATCTCCGAACTCAGTGAGTTCTTCGCCAGCTAACCGGCGGGGTGTTCGGCCGCGGCGGTCTTGCGCATCATGGCGGCCAGCACGACGGCGGCGACGGCGATGACCGATGCGGTGAGGAACGCCGCATGCATTCCCGCGACGATTCCCGCACCGGCGGACACAACAGCGTAGATCGAGACGAGCAGCGCCGTTCCGGCCGCCCCCGCCACTTGCTGCAGGGTGCTCATGATGGCCGAGCCGTGCGAATACAGGTGCGGCGGCAGCGGGTTCAGCCCGGTGGTGAACGCGGGCGTGAAGATCAGGGCGAGCCCCAGGCTGAGGCCCACGTGCAGCGCGATGATCCAGCCGACCGGAGTGCCCGCGTCGAGCAGGGAGAACTGGAACAGGGCCACCACCAGCAGGGTTGAGCCGGTGACAGTCAGCGGCAGCGGGCCAACCTTGTCGAAGAGCCGCCCAATGAAAGGTCCCAGCAGGCCCATTGCGAGGCCCCCGGGCAGCAGCGACAGCCCCGTTTCCAACGACGTGAGCCCGCGGATTTCCTGCAGGTACAACGGCAGCAGAATCACGGCGCCGAACAGCGCGATCATGGCAACCACCAGCAGCAGCACTGACACCGTGAACATCCGGAAGCTAAATGCCCGCAGGTCCAGCAGGGGCGCCTCGGACTTCTGCAGCCGCACCTGCCGGAGAACAAACGCCGCCATGGCAATGATGCCCACGACCAGCGCAATGACGGCGGGCGAGCCCGGGCCGCCCTGGCCGCCGCCGACCTGGCTCAGGCCGTAAACCAGGCCGCCGAAGGCGGGAACGGTCAGCAGCACGGACGGGACGTCAAGCCTGGTCTTCTCTTGCTCGCCAATGTTGGTCAGGAACCTGGCGCCGATGGCGAAAGCGGCCAGCGCGATCGGCAGGACAAAGACGAACATAAAGCGCCAGGAGAAATGCTCGAGGATCAGTCCGGACACTGTGGGGCCCATGGCCGGCGCCACCGAGATGGCGATGCTCACGTTGCCCATCACGAAACCGCGGCGCGACACGGGGACCAGGGTGAGGATGGTGGTCATCAGCAGCGGAAGCATGATGGCCGTACCGCCGGCCTGGATGATCCGGGCGAGCAGGAGGACTTCGAATCCGGGTGCCAGCGCCGCGAGCAGCGTGCCCCCGGAGAACAGTCCCATGGCCAGCATAAAGACGGCGCGTGTGGACAGTCGCTGCAGAATGAAGCCGGTTGTGGGGATCACCATGGCCATGGTGAGCATAAAGCCGGTGGACAGCCACTGCACGGTGGGGGCTGTGACCCCGAGGTCCACCATCAGCCGCTGCAACGCGACGTTCATGATGGTCTCGTTCAGGATCACCACAAAGGTGGCCACCAGCAGGGTCGCGATGATGGTGACCGATTCCCGGGACATCGTCGCCGGCGGGGCAGCGGCCCCGCCGGCAACCTGGGTCTGCGCGGGATCGCCGGGGGGCTTTGAAGAGACGTCTGAACGCATAGGGGTTCCCTCGGGGAGTTTTGAAGTGGGGTCTTGCGGCCTCGGCCGCTACTGAAGGTGCCAACCGGGAATGCGCCACGGTAATTCCCGGCTCTGGAGAAGAAGTCCTGCTCCCGGACCCCGCAACGGGGTTGCCTTAGAGGGCAGGGAGCACCGCCGTCGCAGGCTGAATGCTGCCTCCCACCCAGGATCAGAGGAGTTTTCGATGGGCCACATCAAACAAAGCATCCAGATCGACGCGCCCGTGGACCGCGTCACGGAGATCGCCACGGACCCCAACCATTGGGCCTCCTGGTGGGTGAACCTCAGTGAGGCAAAGGACGTGGACGGCGACGGCAGTGCCGGGACCGTCGTCAAGCACAGCTACCTGATGGCCGGCGTGCCGTTCCCGGTCACCACGCGGGTGGTCGAGAACACTCCGACCGGCTCAGGGGGCAAGCACGTGCGCATCGAATTTGAAGGCCCGCTGAAGGGCTGGCAGACCTGGGACTATGAACCGGAAAGCCACGGCACCAAGGTGTCCGTGGAGATCGAATACAACGTTCCCGGGGCCGCGGTCGGGAAATTCGCCGACCGCGTGCTCGTGGAACGGCTCCAGGAGAGGGCCCGGGAGCACACCCTTGAGAATCTGAAGCTCATGGCCGAGAGCGGAGCCGACTAGGAGGCGACTCGGATCCCAGGGGTTCAGGGCGCCAGCGGGTCAGGAGTCCAGCGGGAAGTTGTCGATCAGCCGGACCGGGCCGACTTTGGCCGCGATGATTGCCAGGCCCTCGCCGCGGAACGGGGTGTCCCGGCAGTTTTCAGCCAGCGGTTCGAGGGTGCGGGGATCCACCACGTCGAAATAGTCCAGTTCCACGAGCGGCTGGGACTCCACGAGCGCCTGCGCGGACTCCAGGTCCAGCGGCTGGTGGGCGTTGGCCCGTTCCTCGATCAGGCGCAGCGCCCGCGAGAGCACCAGGGCCGCCTCGCGCTCCTCGGCGGAGAGGAAGCGGTTGCGGCTGGACAGCGCCAGCCCGTCCGCGGAGCGCACGATCGGCACCGGGACGATCTCCACCGGGAAGTTCAGATCCGCCACCATGCGCTGGACCAGGGCCAACTGCTGGGCATCCTTCTGGCCGAAATACGCCCGGTACATCGGTAGCTCCGCGCCACCGGCCGCCCCGGGCATTCCGTAGTGCAGCAGCTTGGCCACCACGGTCAGCGCACCGTCGAAGTGCCCGGGGCGGGAGGCGCCCTCCCACTTCCCGGCCATCGGTCCCGCGCTGATCCGCACCAGGGGTTCCCCGCCGGGATACACCTCCTCCACCTCCGGAGCGAAGACCAGGTCCACCCCCACGGCGTCGAGGAGCGCGAGATCCGCGTCCAGGCTCCGGGGGTACCGTTCCAGGTCCACGGCCTCGCCGAATTGGAGCGGGTTGACGAAGATACTCACCACCACCACGTCGTTTTGTGCGACGGCGGTGCGCGCCAGCTCGGCGTGGCCCTCATGCAGGGCGCCCATGGTGGGCAACAGGCCCTGCGAGGACCCGCCCTTTTCCTGGAGCAGGCGGGCGCTTTCGGCCCGGAGCCGGGCAGCCGTGGTCACGAGTTGGATCGCCAAGTTATGGGCCTTCCGTAGGGTTCGGTCCGTCGAGCGCCTGGGTGACGCCGTCGAGTTGCTCCGGCTTCAGCAGTCCCCGGCGTCCTGCCCGTCGGGCGGTCGCCCGGGCCATGGCCAGGTACGCCTCCAGAATATCGCCGCCAGAGCCGCCGTCGTGCTCCCGCAGCGACTCGGCGTGCGCTGCCACGGTGCCCACATCGCCGCGGGCCACCGGCCCGGTCAGGGCAGATTCGCCCGAGGCGAGCGCGTTCTCCAGGGTGGCGCGCAGCAGCGGTCCCAGCATACGTTCGGGGGCCTCGACGCCGATCTCCCGGAGCAGCTCCGAGGCCTGCGCCACGAGGGTGACGAGGTGGTTTGAGCCGTGGGCGAGGGCCGCGTGGTAGAGCGTGCGGTCGGCCTCGGCGATGGCAACGGGCTCCGCCCCCATCTCCACCACCAGGGCCTGCGCAATGGGCAGCATGGCGGCGTCGGCCGTGACCCCGAAAGTGCAGTCCAGCAGCCGGGTCAGGTCCAGGCTCATCCCGGTGAAGGTCATGGCCGGGTGCAGCGCCAGCGGGATGGCGCCCACGGCGCGGACAGGATGCAGGATCCCGACGCCGAAACGGCCGGAGGTGTGTGCCACGAGCTGGCCGGGCTGCCAGGCGCCGAGCTTCGCCAGGCCTTCCACGAGCGGGCCGAGCGCGTCGTCCGGGACGGCCAGGAGCACTAGTTCGGCGCGCTCGACGATGTCCTGCACGTCCAGCACCGGTACACCGGGAAGCAGGGCTTCCGCACGTTCGCGGCTGGCATCCGAGACCGCGGAGACCCCGATGATCGTATGCTCCGCGCCGCGCAGCGCCGCCCCCAGGACGGCGCCGACCTTGCCGGCGCCGATGATTCCGATGCCGAGTCGTCCTGGTTTAGCCATGCTGCCGGTCTTCCTGCCTGTTGGGATCTTCGGTGTGGGACGGTTCTTCGGTGTGGGAGGGCCCAACCACGAGCGGCCGGACCTGGTCCAGCCAGTGCTCGCTGGTCTGGCGTTTGCGCGCGGCCCGGGCGCGGGCCGCCTGGGCGTCCAGGAGTCCACGCCCCTCGTCCAGGCCGGCCTGGACCAGCCGGGGTGACACCGGTCCGGCCGTGGTGTGCAGCACCAGGTCAACTACCCGGAAGCGACGGGCCAGGGGGCCCTGCTCCAGCGCCATCGACTGGGTGCGCTGGTGCGGGACCACCACGAGGTGCCGCCACCAGCGGCCCGAGCGGATCAGCAGGGCCGTGTCTGTGGCGGTGAACCCGTTCCGACGCCAGCCCAGGGGTGCCAGCAGCCGGGCCCGCCGCGGGGTGGTGACGAAGCCGCCGTCGTCCCGCACAGGAACCGCAGGACCCGCCGGACCTGCCTGGCCCACAGCCGGACCGCCGGGGCCGGCCACGCCGTTGACGCCGGCGGTGAAGACCCGCACGGGGTCCGCGGTACCCGGGTCAGGCAGGACCAGGGAGAGCATGGTCAACACCTCGGCGAAGGTCCCTACCGGCAGCAGCGTCGTCCGGGCTGAGCCCTCGCCGTTGTCTCCCGCGGCGCCGTAGCCTGCCACGTTGACCTGGATCCGGTACCAGCCAAAGAAACGCCAGAGCGGCGGCTGGCTGACCCGCAGCGCCTGGATCCGGCCGGGCGGCAGGGTCTGCGCCTGGGTGTCCAGCAGTCCGTAGCGCAGCCGGATGCCGTCCGGGGAAATGGCTGCGGTGAAGTTGTAGCCCCTGTTGATGGAGTTCCAGTACGCGGCCACCATGCCCAGCGCGGCAGGGATCAGGAAGAGGTAGAAGCTGCGGTTCTCGGTGCTGGCGGACAGTACGACAGACGCCACACCGCCGGCGACGACGACCACGCTTTGTTCGCTCAGGATCAGGGATCCGATCAGGCGCCCCGGCGGGACGGTGAGCACGGCGTGTTCGGGCGCCTCCGCGGCGGCGGCCCCGGGGTCCGCGGGGTCCGGCACAGCACCGGAGGCCCGGGCCAGGATGGTGGCCCGCAGCTGCCGCGCTTCGTCCATGCGGAGATAGGAGAGCCGCACCGCGGACTCGCCGGCGTCGGCCACTTCGAACTTGAGCTCGGCCAGCCCGAAGATCCGGGCGAGCAGCGGCTGCACGATGTCGATCGCCTGGACCCTGTCCAGCCGGGCCTGGCGCTGCTGCTTGAAGAGGAATCCGGTGTTGAGCCGGACATAGCCTTCCGCCACCTGGTACCGCGTGAAGTACCAGCTGAGGATGTAGCCGAGCACGGTGAGCAGCAGCACCGCGCCGCCGCCGAGCAACAGCCACGGGGCCCGACCGGCGAGCTGCTCATCGACGAGGGGGCCGCCCCGGAGCATCCGTTCGAAGGTGTCCCGGAAGAAAAAGAATCCGATGGCGGCCAGCGCCACCCAGCCGCGCACGAACGGCGAGGCAGGGTGCACGCGCAGCCACGCGCCGTCGGGCATTCCCGGATCGGCGTCGGCGGACGCCTCCGGGGCGGGGCCGGGCTTCACGGCACGGCTCACGGCCCGGTCCACGGCACGGCCCTCACAGCGGCCCCATCACAGTCCGGCCAGCCGGGCTTCACCGCGCGCGGAGAGCTGCTCGCGGAGCCGGGCGCCCTCCCCGGCGGGCAGGCCCGGGATCTCCGCGTTGGTGCCGGCAGAGGCGGTGTGCAGTTTCAGCGTGCAGAGCCCCAGTGCGCGTTCCACCGGCCCGGCGCCGATGTCCACGTATTGCATGCGGCCGTAGGGGACAACGAGGGTGCGCTGGAAGAAGATGCCGCGGCGGATGAGCAGGTCATCTTCACGCTCGGCGTAGCCGATGGCCCGCACCTGGCGGGGAATGAGCAGGAGCCGCCACAGTGCCAGGACCAGCATCACGGCCGGGAGTGCGAGGGCCAGCCAGAGCGGGAAGGACTGCCACCAGCCGGTGACGACGAGGAGCAGGGGAAAGCACAGGAGCGCGACGATGAGGAGGTTTGCCAGCGCCCAGCTGGCGAGGCGCACCGTGACGTATTTCGGTGAGACGCGCAGCCAGGTGATGCCCGGGGGGTCAATCGCCTCGGTATGCATATTCGCCTTCCGATTTCGGCTTGCGCTTCTCCTGGAGGCCAAGGGCCGATTCGCCCTCTGAATCCTCGGGGGGTATCCGGCAAAAGCGTTCCACGACCAGGCCAACCACGATCATGGCCAGGCCGCCGCCGGCCATGGCCACGGCCTGCCAGGCGAGGGTCTGGTCGCTGCGCAGGTTCCAGAGCCGCAGCTGGTCGATGAAGATCCCGGCGTGCCAGCCGAGCAGGACGCTGCCGGTGTAGGCGCAGGCCTGGGCGAGGACGAGCGTCCAGGCGGCCAGGATGGGGTTGAGCATCTTCTTTTTGTTGCCGTTCCGCCAGCGCAGCACCCGCACGCCCAGCACGAGGGTGAGCACAACGATTACGCCCATCGTGATGAGCCCGTTGAGCGGCAGGACCGGGGTGTTCAGGCTGTAGCGGGTGGTCAGCAGGGCGGCGAGCCAGCCAAGGACCCCTACGGCCAGGCCGATGATAAAGAGCACCAGGGGGCTGGTCAGCTTCATCATTCCACTGCTCCGGCCACGCCATGGAGGTTCTCGAAGCCGTCGAACGGCACGAGGTCGGCAAAGTCGGCGGCTTTCGCGGCCAGCTCGCCGACGCGTTCGCCGTCCAGCTCCGCCGCCGGGTCAATCAGCGACCACGGGTAGAGGACAAATGCCCGCTGGGCGGCGCGCGGGTGGGGAAGGGTGAGTTCCGGGTCGGAACTGACCAGGTCCCCGTAGGTGATGATGTCGACGTCGAGGGTGCGCGGGCCCCAGTGGACGTCGCGGACCCGGAGGTGCGTTTGTTCCACAGCGTGGCAGTGCTGCAACAGTTCATGGGGTGTCAATGTCGTGTCCACGGCGATCACCATGTTGAGGAAGTCCGGCTGGCCGGCCGGTCCGCCGACCGCCTTGGTCTGGACGATCGGGGAGATGGCCAGGAGACGGACGTCGGGCGGGTCGACGATGGCCGCCACGGCCGACGAGAGGGTGTCGCTGCGCGCGCCCAGGTTGCTGCCGAGCGCAAGCACGGCGCGGGTGTAGCTCATGGCTGTTCCTGCCGGGTCCGCCGGACGCTCACGGAGACGTCGCCAAACTCGACTTCGATCGGGGCCTTGGGTTTGTGCACGGTGATGTCCACCGCGGAGACGGGGAACTTCCGCAGCACGTCGTCGGCGATCCGCACGGCCAGTGCCTCGATCAGGTTCAGCGGCTCCCCCGTGATCCAGCTCCGGATGCATTCGGCCACCTCACCGTAATGCGCGGTGTCCAGCACGTCGTCGGAGGCGGCGGCGCGGCTGAAGTCCAGGTGCAGGACGGCGTCAACCACGAACGGCTGGCCGTTGCGCCGCTCGAAATCAAACACTCCGTGATGGCCGACGGCGGTGACGCCGCTCAGCGTGATCTGGTCCATGGTGCCCTGCCGGTTCCGTTGTCGCCGACGGCGGGTACAGCTGGTCTCTGCGCCGCAGTCATGCGGGCGGCGACCTTGACGGCGTCGAGGCTGGGCCCGACGTCGTGCACCCGGACGGCCCAGGCGCCCCGGTGGGCACTGATGGCGGTCACAGCTGCGGTGGCGGCGTCGCGCTCGACCGGCGGGGCTGCCTTGCCGGCGACCGTCAGGAGGCTGCCGAGGAACCGTTTGCGGGACGCGGCGACGAGGACCTTGTGCCCCATTGCCTGCAGCACGTCCAGGTGCTTCAGCAGCTCCCAGTTCTGCGCGTCGGTCTTGGAAAAGCCCAGGCCCGGGTCCACGATGATCTGCTCCGGGGTGACACCGGCGGCGTAGAGCTTGTCGCGGACGCCTGCGAGTTCAGCGGCGACGTCTACGGCCACGTTCCCGTATTCGGTCAGCGTGTCCATGGTGCAGGCGTTGCCGCGGCGGTGGGTGAGGACGTACGGGGCCTTGCTGCGGGCCACGAGCTCGGCCATCTCCGGCTCCATGCTGAGGCCGGAGACGTCGTTGATGATCACGGCACCGGCCTCCAGCGCCGCCGCTGCGGTGGCGGCGTGGGTCGTGTCGATGCTGACCAGGGCGCCGGCCTTGACCAGGGCAGCGATCACGGGCAGCACCCGCCGCTGTTCCTCGTCAGGCTCCACTTCGGTCGCTCCCGGGCGGGTGGATTCGCCGCCGACGTCGATGATGTCGGCGCCGCCGTAGAACATCCGCAGGCCGGCGGCGATGGCGGTGTCCGCGGTGGCGTGCTGGCCGCCGTCGCTGAAGGAGTCCGGGGTGACGTTCAGGATCCCCATCACAAGCGTCCGGTCCGTGGGGAGATCCTTGAATTTCGCTGCCGGACGGGCCTTGCGGAGCACGGGCAGGGGCGAAGTCGCGGGTCCGGTTCCGGGGGCTGCGGCTAGGGAGTCCATAGTCTGTGTTCTTACCTTCCGATGATGAGGCTCATGGCTTCGGCACGGGTGGCCGGGTCATGGAGTTGCCCGCGTACCGCGCTGGTGACGGTCCTGGCGCCGGGCTTGCGGATGCCGCGCATGGACATGCAGAGGTGTTCGCATTCGACGACGACGATTGCGCCGCGCGGCTTGAGATGGGTGACGAGGGCTTCGACGATCTGGGTGGTCAGGCGTTCCTGGACCTGGGGGCGGCGGGCAAACAGGTCCACCAGCCGGGCCAGTTTGCTCAGCCCGGTGACTTTTCCGTCGTGGGAGGGAATGTAGCCCACGTGGGCGACGCCGTGGAACGGTACGAGGTGGTGCTCGCAGGTGGAGTAGAAGGGAATGTCCTTGACCAGGACGAGTTCCTCGTGGTCCAGGTCGAAGGTGGTGGCCAGGATTTCCGCCGGGTCGTGGTGGAGCCCGGCGAACATCTCGGTGTAGGCCTTGGCGACCCGCTTCGGGGTGTCCAGGAGGCCGCTGCGGTCCGGGTCCTCGCCGATGGCGATCAGGATCTCCCGGACAGCCGCCCTGATCCGCGCCTGGTCCACGGGGGCGGGGCCGGGCCCTCCCGCCGCGGAAGAAACGGTGGCGGGAGTGTCGTCGTCGTCATTGAAGAAAGAAGTCACGGAAGAAGCCTAGCCGGGATGGCCGTCAGGCCCGAGATCCGTTACACCGCCTTGGAACGGCTCCTGTCCGGAGACTCCCTGGGCGTGCGGCGGAAAGGTGTCCAGCGGTTCCTCGAGGCGGGCTTCCTTGGCTTCTTCCTGCGCTTCGCGTTCGGCCTTCTCGCGGCGGGACTCGACGGGGCCGACGTCCTGGATCGGGCGGGTCTCCTTGGACAGCCAGATCTCGCGGAAATCGCGTTTGCGGATGTGGGTGAAGACCTGGGCGATTTCGGCCTGGTTCAACGTTTCGCGTTCCAGCAGTTCGAGGGCAAGCTCATCCAGGACGTCGCGGTTCTCGGTCAGAATGGCGTAGGCCTCGTCGTGGGCGCCCTCGATGAGGCGGCGCACTTCCTCGTCGACGATGTAGGCGATCTGGTCGGAGTAGTTGCGCTCGTGGCCGGCGTCGCGGCCCAGGAAGGGCTCGCCGCCGCCCTGGCCGAGCCGCACGGCGCCAACGCGCTCGCTCATGCCGAACTCGGTGACCATCTTGCGGGCGATCCCGGTGGCTTTTTCGATGTCGTTGGACGCGCCGGTGGACGGGTCGTGGAACACGAGTTCTTCCGCGACGCGGCCGCCCATGGCGTACGCCATCTGGTCGAGCAGCTCGTTGCGGGTGACGGAGTACTTGTCGTTCTCCGGAACCACCATGGTGTAGCCGAGGGCGCGGCCGCGGGGCAGGATGGTGATCTTGGTGACCGGAGCCGAATTCCGCAGCGCCGCCGCCACCAGGGCGTGTCCGCCTTCGTGGTACGCGGTGACTTTGCGTTCGTGTTCCTTCATGACGCGGCTGCGTTTCTGCGGGCCGGCCATCACGCGGTCAATGGCCTCGTCGAGGGCGCGGTCATCGATCAGGTTGGCGTTCGAGCGGGCTGTCAGCAGGGCGGCCTCGTTGAGGACGTTGGCCAGGTCCGCACCGGTGTAGCCGGGGGTCTTCTTGGCCACGGCCCGCAGGTCGACGCCGGGAGCCATCGGCTTGCCCTTGGCGTGGACCTTCAGGATCTGGTCGCGGCCGATCAGGTCGGGTGCCTCGACGGAGATCTGGCGGTCGAAGCGGCCCGGCCGCAACAGGGCCGGGTCGAGGACGTCGGGCCGGTTCGTGGCGGCGATCAGGATGACGTTGGTCTTGACGTCGAAGCCGTCCATTTCGACCAGCAGCTGGTTGAGGGTCTGCTCGCGTTCGTCATTGCCGCCGCCGATGCCGGCACCGCGGTGTCGTCCGACGGCGTCGATCTCGTCCACGAAGATGATGGCCGGCGCGTTGGCCTTGGCCTGCTCGAAAAGGTCGCGGACGCGGGACGCGCCCACGCCGACGAACATTTCAACGAAGTCGGAACCGGAGATCGAGAAGAAGGGAACGCCTGCCTCGCCGGCGACGGCCCGGGCCAGCAGGGTCTTACCGGTGCCGGGAGGGCCGTAGAGCAGCACACCCTTGGGGATTTTGGCGCCCACGGCCTGGAACTTCGCCGGTTCCTGGAGGAATTCCTTGATTTCTTCGAGTTCCTCGACGGCTTCGTCGGCGCCGGCGACGTCGCCGAAGGTGACCTGCGGCATGTCTTTATTGACCAGTTTGGCCTTGGATTTGCCGAACTGCATGACCTTGGAGCCGCCGCCCTGCATGCGGGAGAGGAGGAACCAGAAGAGGACGCCGAGAAGGATGACCGGGATCAGGAGGGAGAACAGACCGGCGAACCAGTTGTTCTCGACCGGCTGGTCGGTGTAGCCGCTCGGCGGGCGGGAGTCCGTGACGGCTTTGACCACGTCAGCGGCACGGGCATTGACGTAGTAGAACTGGATGTTCTTGCCCTTGTCCTGGCCGTCCACCTGCAGGTTTTCCTTCAGGACCAGGTCCACGCGGTTTTCGGCGTCGAAGATCTTGGCCTGTTCAACCTTGCCGCCGTCGGTCAGCAGCGCAAGACCCTTGTCAGTGTCGATCCGGGACGAACCGCCCGGAGACAGGGTCGCAAAGGCCAGCAGGAGCATGCCAACAACAACGACAATCCAGATGCCCGGGCCCTTGAAGAAACTCTTAGCTTTCATCTGTTCGGGGCAGGCCCCGTCCCTCCTGGTAGTGCTGCACGGCGACCGATCTGCGCGCGTGTGGTGCTGCGTCAGTGTCTAGCTATACACCGTCGCAGTAGCTCACGCACGGTGAAGTCCAAAAGTTCCCTGAGGGCGTAGCGGGGCCGGGCAGGACCGGCCCCGTGCCGTGCCTGTGCCGGGCTTGTCCTGCCTGGCTTGTCCTGCCGGACGCAGCGGCCGTCTGCTACTCGTAGACGTGTGGTGCCAGGGTGCCGACGAAGTCCAGGTTGCGGTACTTCTCGGCGTAGTCCAGTCCATAGCCCACCACAAACTCGTTGGGGATGTCGTAGCCGACGTACTTGACGTCGATCTGGACCTTCGCGGCGGTGGGCTTGCGGAATGCGGTGCAGATTTCCACCGAAGCGGTGCCACGGGATTCCAGGTTGGTCTTGAGCCAGGACAGGGTCAGGCCGGAATCAATGATGTCCTCGACGATCAGGACGTCCTTGCCCATGAGGTCCGTGTCCAGGTCCTTGAGGATACGGACCACGCCGGAGGACTGCGTGCCGGACCCGTAGGACGAGACAGCCATCCAGTCCATTGAAACGTGGCTGTGAAGGGCGCGGGCGAGGTCGGCCATGACCATCACAGCGCCCTTGAGCACGCCGACGATCAGCAGATCGCGGCCTTCGTAGTCCTTGTCGATCTGGGCAGCGAGTTCAGTGATCCGTAACTGGATCTGCTCCTTGGAGTACAGAACGTGCTTGAGATCTGACTGGACGTCGTTTGAATCCACCAATAACTCCTGTGTAGATGCGGGGTCGACTATATCTTGGGCGGTTTTTGAGGCCGGAATACAAGCTTCCCACAGCGGGCCGCCTCGCGGGGAACACCGCCGGGGCCGGACTGCCCCTCGGCGAGGAGCTGCGCGAGTGAGAGCCGGTAGACACTCACCCCGCCGGGAAGCTCCACGGGACCCGCTGATCCCTGCCGGCGGAGCAGTGCCTCCGCGGCGAGCAGTCGCTGGTAACTGGGCTGCTGGCCTCCGACGGCGGCCGCGGCCTTTGCGATGACCCGGAACCTGACGGCCGGCGCGAGCCCGCGCAGGGCCGCCTCCGGGAGGCTGATCGTGGCACCGGATTGTTCCCGCAGCTCAAGGAAGGTGTCATTCGCCACGTCCTCGAGGTAGTCGGCGTCCAGCTGCAGGATCGCGGCAGTCCGGGCGAGCGATTCCGCCACGCCCGGACCAAGCTTCTCCTCAAGCAGCGGCAGCACCTCGACGCGGGTCCGGGACCTTGCAAACGCCGGATCCGCGTTGCTCGGATCGTGCCACGGGTCCAGGCCCTCGGCCTCGCAGATCGCGAGGGTGTCGGCGCGGCGCAGCCCCAGGAACGGCCGCAGCAGGTGGCCGCGGGCGGGCCGCATCCCTGCCAGGGAACGCGTTCCCGAGCCGCGGGCAAGCCCCAGCAGCACCTGTTCGGCCTGGTCATCAAGGGTGTGGCCCAGCAGGATGGCCGTGGCACCGGCGTCGCCGGCGGCGGCTTCCAGGGCGGCGTGCCGGGCGTCCCGGGCAGCGGCCTCCGGACCGATCCCGGTGGAGGCGACCTCGACAGTCCTGACCTGCACGGGCGACAGGCCCAGTTCCCGCAAGGCCACCGCAGCAGCGGCGGCGACGTCGGCGGAACCCGGCTGCAACTGGTGGTCGACCACAACGGCGCCCACGGAGACGGGGTGGCCGTCCACGTGCCCGCGGCGGGCGAAGTAGGCGGCGACGGCGGCGAGGGCCAGCGAGTCGGGGCCGCCGCTGCAGGCGACCAGGATCCGTGCCGGGTAGCCCGCTCCGGCGAGCGCGTCCTGCAGCATTTTCCGTGCCGCGCCGACGACGGGCGCCAGTCGGCCGGGCCGGCGCCGGCCGCTGGAAACCTGACCGCTGGAAAGCCGTCCACTGGAAACGGGACTGGATGTCACGGGAACTAGTGCCCCATCCGTTCGAGCCAGAGCCTGGAGTTGTGGATTTCAGTCTCGCTGGGCAGGTGGTCTGCGGACTCCCAGACCTTGTTGAAACCCTCCATGCCGGCCACATCCACCACTTCACGGACAAACTTTGACCCGTCGCTGTACTGGCGCATCTTGGCATCCAGCCCGAGCAGGTTGCGGATGAATTTTTCGATCACGCCGCGGTCCGTGGCCCGGGTGTTGAAGCGCTGCCGGATGGTCTTCACGGACGGCACGATGCTCGCGTCCACCGCGTCCATCACCACGTTGGCGTGCCCTTCGAGCAGGCTCATCAGGGCGGTCAGGCGTGAGATCGCGGCCTTTTCCTCGGGGTTCTGCAGCAGGTCAAGGATGACGCCCCGGCTGGGGGCGGCGCCGGACGCGGTGCGGTCCTTGAGTGATTTCGCTGCGGCGGAGGCCCGTTCCATCAGGGAGTCGACGTTGCCGAGCAGCTGGCCGCTGAGGCTTTCGATCTCGTCCAGCATGTGGTGCCGGAGCCAGGGCGCGGCAGCGAACTGCACCCGGTGGGTCTGCTCATGCAGGCAGACCCAGAGCCGGAAATCCTCGGGTTCGACGTTGATTTCGCGCTCGACGGAGATGATGTTCGGCGCCACGAGGAGCAGGCGCCCGGCGGCGGGGGCGGTCGAGTTCTCGGCAAGGGCGGAGAAGGGGTCGTACTGGCCCAGGACCTTGCTGGAGAGGAACGCGAGGATGGCGCCGAGCTGGCTGCCCGTGATGGCCCCGCTGACGCTGGCCGCGCCGGGGTTCAGGGTGCCGCGGCGGCCCTCGGGCATCTTTTCCATCGCCGGTTTGAGCATCACGGCGAAGCTCTGTGTGTTGGCCTTGGACCAGGACGCCCGGTCCACCACCAGGACCGAGGAGTCGCGGAGGTCGCGGGCGGCTTCCAGGCCGGTGATGTCATGGACGTGCGGCACGGAAATGTCCGCCATCAGCCGCAGGTTGTCCACGGCGGCACCGATTTCCGCCGATCCCAGGGTGGGCCCGGCCGGTGTCAGCCGGGCGGCGGTGGAAGCGGCAAGCTCCCAGTTGATCAGGGCTTGGGCTGATGTCTCGCTGGCAGAGGACTCCATAGGCTCCATCAGATCACAGGGGACTGACAATCCGCCTTAAACCATCGCCGTCGTCCGGGCCATCCGCTGCTCCGTAACTGCCGTTTTGGGGGTTCTAAAGGGCGTTTACGGAGCAGTCGACGGTTCGACGGCTGCCGCAGGCGTCAGCGGCAGCCGCACCCGGCAAGGACGGAGGCGGTGCGGTCAAGCGCGGCCTTGTTCGCCGCCCCCGGGGTCAGGCCGTTGCCGATGAAGGAAAACACCAGGAGCCGTCCGTCCGCGTCGACGACGAAGCCGCTCAGGGCGATCACCGTGTTCAGCGTGCCGGTCTTGGCCCGGACCAGCCCCGCACCGCGCGCCGTCGCCGCGTCCACGTACCGGTCCCCCAGGGTTCCGGTGAGCCCGGCGACGGGGAACCCGGCCAGGGCGGCGCGCAGCCGGGTGTCCGTGCCGGAGGTGATGGCCCGGACCACTCCGGCAAGCTGGCGGGCGGAAACCTGGTTGGCCAGCGCCAGTCCCGAGACGTCCGCGGCGCGCAGGTTGGCGGCGGGGATGTCCAGGCCTTCCAGTTGCTGCAGCACTGCTGCCACGGCGCCCTCATTGCTGCCGGGCTTTCCGGACGCGAGCGCCGTCATGCGGCCGATCGTCTCGGCCAGGTAGTTGTCCGAGGTGCGCAGCAGCAGGTCCACCTGCTGGCCTACCGTGGCGGACTGGACCTCGGCCAGGACCCTAGTTCCGGCGCCGCCGGGCGCCCCTGCCGGGACCCGGACAACGCCGGGTGTCACTGTCATTCCGGCGGCGGCGGCCGCGGTGGAGAGCTGGGCGGAAAACGCCTCGGCGGCGCTCATCGCGGCGTCCTGGGGGCGGGGGCCCGTGGTCTTGGCGGGGTCGAAACGGGCCGAGTTCAGTGCCAGCGGGAACAGCGGCGCGACCTCGCCGGCGGCAACATCCTCCGGGCTCCAGGCCTGGTTCAGCGCGGGCCCGTTGAACAGTGAGTCGTCGAGGAGCACCGTCAAGGGGGCGGAGACGCCGTCGTCCTGCAGGGCCCGGACCGTTGACTGGGCCAGGGTGGCGAGCCCGGCGTGGCCCAGCACGGCATCGGGGACCGATTCGCCGGAGCCCAAGAGCACGTCCCCGCCGCCGGTGAGCACAACGGAGCCGGGGGCGGCCCCCGCCACGGTCTTGGTGTTGAAGCGGCGCTCCGGGCCGAGGGTGCGCAGGGCCGCGACGGCCGTGAACAGCTTCATGTTGGAGGCCGGCACACGGGCCGTGTCGCCGGACCGGTCGAAGAGCACCTCCCCGGTGAGGGCGTCCTGCACCACTCCGGTGAAGCTTCCGGCGTCGGTCTTCAGGGTTTCGTTGAGTTGGGCCGAGAGGGGATCCGCCGCCGGGACGGGAGCGGTGTCCGTGAGCGGTTCGATGCCGGCCGTGGCGCCGCCGGCGCCGATGCGGGGGGCCAGTGTGCCCGGGACCTGGTGCCAGGGCGGGGCGGTCTGCGCGGCGGTTCCGGAAGGGGCGGGGCCGAGGAAAGCCGGGGCGATGGCGATGCCGGCGGGGAGGGCGAGCGCCACGACCAGCAGGGTCTGCAGCAGCAGCGGGAGGCTCCGCCGCAACGGGCCGGGAGCCGGGTCCGCGCCCGGGCGGCTCGTTCTGCGTTTCATGCTGCTGCTGGTCCTTTAGTCCTGAAAATGTCCCCACTAGTTCCTGAAACCTGGGCCTCTCGCTATATCCTCAATAGTAGTCGGCGGCACCGGCACTGTTTTTTGTGGTTGTCACGGGTGCCGCGAACCCCCTGAATTCGTCGAGGAGCATTCCATGAAGCATGACGTGACCATCGAGATCCCCAAGGGATCACGCGTCAAGTACGAAGTCGACCACGAAACGGGCCGCGTCCGCCTGGACCGCGTCCTGTTCACCTCGATGCAGTACCCCACGCACTACGGCTTCTTCGAGAACACCCTGGGTGAAGACGGCGATCCGCTGGACGCCCTCGTGCTGTTGCAGGACTTCGACCTGCACCCCGGAGTCATCGTCGAGTCCCGCCCCATCGGCGTGTTCAACATGACCGACGACGGCGGCGGAGACGCCAAGGTGCTCTGCGTGCCGGCCGACGCCCGCTTCGATCACATCAACGAGATCAGCGACGTCAGCGAATACCTGATCAAGGAAATCGAGCACTTCTTCACCCGTTACAAGGACCTGGAGCCGGGCAAGTGGGTCAAGGCCGAGGGCTGGGGCGACCGTGCCGCCGCCGAGGCCGAGCTTGAGGCATCCATCAAGCGTTTCGTCCCGCACACGCACTAACCTCCCAGCTCCAACGCGGGGTCGCTTACCGCCCATCCGGCCGCCGGACATGGGCCGGAAGTGACCCCGCGTTGTTGTTTAAGGCGCGACGGCGGTTGTCAGTGCCGGGTCAGGAATGTGTGAAATCGTTGTCTCATGAATGACGTGCCTGCTTTTAGTCCTCCCTGCGGTCCGGTCACCGGATGGCATGACGGTGAAGTGGTGCGCGCCACCGGAATCCCCTACGCCACGGCGGGACGTTTCCAGCCCCCGGCCAGTCCGCCCGACTGGACCGAAGTCCTCGCCGCCACGTCCCTTTCGCCAGCGTGCCCGCAGGGCCCGGTGCCGTTCCTGGACGACATCCTCGGCACCCGCTATGGGGAGCTACCCGGCAGTGAGGACTGCCAGCGGCTCTCCATCACCATGCCGGCCGGCCTCGCAGGCAACGAACGCCTCCCCGTGATGGTGTGGCTCCATGGCGGGTCCTACACCTCCGGCTCCGGGGACCTGGCGATCTTCGACCCCAAGGCCCTCGTGGCAGAAAACCGGGTCATCGTGGTGTCGGTGACCTACCGTCTGGGCCTGTTCGGCTACCTCGCAACCGGCACGGGCCGGCCCGGGAACCTCGGCCTCCTGGACCAGCTGGAGGCCTTCCGCTGGGTGCAGCGCAACATCAGCGCCTTCGGCGGCGACCCGGGAAACGTCACGGCCTTCGGGCAGTCCGCCGGAGGCGACGCCGTCGCCCACCTCATGGCGACGCCGGAAGCCCCGGCCCTCTTCCAGCGCGCCATCATTCAAAGCGCACCCCTGGGCATCACCCGGGGAAGGGAAAAGATGAGCACCGCCATGGGCATCGCCGCGGAAACCGTCACCGAAGACACCCCGGCGATGGACGTTGTGGAAATCGAAGGGCACGTATCGCAGGTGGCCCGGAAGTTCGGGCTGATAGCTGCCATGCCGTTCGGCACCCAGTACGGGCACGCCCCCCTGCCGCCCGAATCCGGCATTGAGGACGCCTGGAACGCCACGGCCCCCGGGATCGACGTCCTGATCGGACACACGTCCGAGGAAGCCCGGATGTTCCTGCCGCGCAACCGCACCGTCAGCCGGCTGGCCACGGTCCCGGTAATCGGGACCGCCGTCGTCCGTGCCATCAACTGGGGCGTGACCGAGGCGGTGTACGGCAGGGCCGCCAGGAAATTCGCCCGGCGGCACGCCCGGGCCGGTGGCACGGCGTACAGCTACGTGCTGTCCTGGGCCGCGCCGGGAAACTTCTACGGCGCCGCGCACACCGTGGACCTGCCGCTGCTGTTCGGCAACGAAAGCACGTGGGCAGGAGCCGGGCTGCTCGCGGGCGCCAGCTGGGAGGAAATCAACGCCCCGGGCCGTGAACTCCGCGCCATTTGGGCCCGCTTTGCCTCCGGGAAGGGTCTGGACAGCCGCGGCGGGATTCCCGGCGCCCTCCGGTACCGCTCGGTCTGAGTCGAAGGAACGCTCACATGAACACGTCCCCGGCTACGCCCGGCAGGCCGCGGGTGTTGACCCTCGGCGTCGACCTCGCCGCCGCCACCAGAAAAACTGCTGCCGCCGTCCTCGAATGGAGCGGCGGCACCGCCCGTCTGGTGCACCTGGCCCTTGATGTCGGCGACGAGGAGATTGTGCGGCTCTTCGGCGCGAGCGACATGACCGGGATCGACTGCCCCGTGGGCTGGCCCGACGCCTTCCTGCCCTTCATTGCAGGGCACCTGGCCTTCGATGCGCACCCGGTCCTGGACCATGACGGGATCGAAGGCCGCCGGCTGCTGGCCTACCGGGACACCGACCGCTTCGTCACCGCCCGGACCGGGCTGATCCCGCTCAGTGTGTCCGCCGACCGGCTGGACGGGCTCCGGGGGCCGAGCCAGTCCGGCTGAGGCCGGCCGGCCGGGCGTCCGAATTCCGGCCTTCCGCGGGTCGCTCCGGCACCAGATTCAGCACCCCTGACCGCCGGTCAGCTGCGGCTGGGACTGTGCCGGGGCCCTGGGCCGGGGCGCTTGCCTGACTGCCTCCACCGGGTAGTGTGGATCCAGAATGTTCACGCTGACCATCAACCAAACCGACAGCCGGCGCGACGGCGACTGCGTGCCGCAGCTCCTCAAGGACCTGCGGCACATCCCGGCGCGCCTCGATTTCGACCGCTCCGTGGAGGACGAGGTCCAGGGCATCGTGGACAGCCCCCGGCAGGCCGTGGACGCGGCGATGATCGCCCTGCGGACCGGCAGTTGGTACGTCGGCATCGGCGTCGGGCCGGTCAATGAGCCCCTGCCGAACCAGATCAAGGACGCCTCCGGCCACGGGCTGATCTATGCCCGCCGGGCCGTCGACCGGCTGCGCAACGGCAAGGACCGGGTTCCGGTGGCCGTAGAGGGCCCGCTGGCTGACCTCGCCACGGAAGCCGAGGCCGTGCTGCGGCTCCTGGGGCACATCGTGCACGACCGCAGCCCTGCCGAATGGCGCGTGCTGGACCTGCTGACCCCGGGGGTGCGCGGACAGCAGAAGGCGGTGGCCGAGGAACTCGGCATCACCACCCAGGCTGTCAGCAAGGCTGTGGCGCGGGCCCAGTGGAATGAGGAGCACGCGGCGAGGCCCGCCGCGGCGCGGCTTCTGGGCCTCATTCTCGAGGTCCGCTGAGACCACGCCCGGCGTTGGCTAGAGCAGCAGGCTGCGCAGGACGTGCGCCGCACCGTCGTCGTAAACGGAGTGGGTGACCTCGTTCGCTGCGGCGATGACCTCCTCGGGCGCCTGGCCCATGGCGACACCGCGGGCGGCCCAGGTGAGCATCTCGATGTCATTGCGGCCGTCGCCGACGGCGACCGTGTGGTGCGCCTCGATGCTCAGCCGGGCGCGGAGGTGCTCGAGCGCACTCGCCTTGGTCACGCCGGCGGCGGCGATGTCCAGCCACGCCGTCCAGCCCACCGAGTAGGTCACGCCGGCCAGGCCGATGTGGCGGATGGCCGTGTTGAACTCCTCTGGGGTGTTCTCGGAACTGAAGACCACGACGCGCACTGCGGTAGCTTCCAGCATGGTCTGGAAGTCGACGCCGATGGCCTCCACGCCGAAGCTGGCGTCCTGGAAGCGCTCGGTGGAGAGGAAGTTGCCGTCCTCGTCCTCCAACGCGTACTTGGCCGACGGCAGCCGCTTCCGCAGGGCGCGGAGCGCGGGGCCGGGGTCGAACGTTGCCTTGTGCACGATCTCGTAGCCATCGGACAGGCTGGAATCCAGCCGCAGGGTGACGCCGCCGTTGGAGCACACGGCATAGCCGTTTTCGATGCCGATGTGCTCAATGATGGGCAGCGTCGCGTTAAGCGAGCGGCCGGTCGCGATGGTGACGTGGTGGCCCGCAGCCACAACGTCCTGGGCGGCTTCGCGGACGGGGACGGACATGTGGCCGTCATGGTCCACGAGGGTGCCGTCGACGTCGAGCGCGACCATCAGCTTGCGGGCTGTGGTGTTGTGGTTGTTCGGATTGTTCTCTCGCCGGTCATCGTTGCCGGCGACTGAGGTTTCAGTCAATGTTGTCATCCAATAAGTAGAGCAGACACCCCCGACAGCCGCTAGGACGCAGGGCACAGCGCGCGGTGAATCCGGGGTGAACAGCTGTTGACGCCCTTGCGGCTGCGGCTCAGATAACCGGGAAGACGGTCATGCCGCCGAGGTACTTCTGCAGTGCCTGCGGGATGTTGACGGAACCGTCCGGGTTCTGGTGGTGCTCCAGGATGGCCACGATCCAGCGGGTGGTGGCCAGGGTGCCGTTGAGCGTGGCGACCGCACGGGTGCCCTTGGGTGCACCGTCCTCGTTCAGTACACGTTCGCGGATGTTAAGCCGGCGCGCCTGGAATGTGGTGCAGTTGGACGTCGAGGTCAGCTCGCGGTAGGCGCCCTGCGTCGGAACCCAGGCCTCGCAGTCGAACTTGCGGGCTGCGGAGTTGCCGAGGTCTCCGGCAGCGGTGTCAATCACCCGGTACGGCAGTTCGCACTTGGCCAGCATCTCTTCTTCCCATGCCAGCAGCCGGGCGTGCTCAGCCGCAGCCTCCTCAACCGTGGTGTAGATGAACATCTCCACTTTGTTGAACTGGTGGACACGGATGATGCCGCGGGTGTCCTTGCCGTGCGAGCCGGCCTCGCGGCGGTAGCAGGAGCTCTGCCCGGCGTAGCGGATCGGGCCGGCGGAGAGGTCCAGGATCTCGTCCGCGTGGTAGCCGGCCAAGGCCACCTCCGAGGTGCCCACGAGGTACAGGTCGTCCTCGGCAAGCCGGTAGATCTCGGCGTCGTGCTTGACGTCGAAACCGGTGCCCTGCATGGTTTCCGGGCGCACCAGGGTCGGGGTGATCATCGGCACGAAGCCGGCGTCGATCGCCTGCTCCATGGCCATCTGCAGGAGCGCCATTTCCAGCCGGGCTCCGGCGCCGCGCAGGAAGTAGAAGCGTGAACCGGACACCTTGGCGCCGCGCTCCATGTCGATGGCGCCGATCAGCTCACCGATTTCCAGGTGGTCCTTGGGCTCGAAATCGGGGAATTCGCGGGGGGTGCCGACGGTCTTGACCACGATGTAGTCGTCTTCGCCGCCCTCGGGGACACCGTCCTCGATGAGATTGGGAATGCCGCGCAACAGTTCCTCGTGTTCGGCCTGCGCCACGTCGGCTTCGGCGGAGGCGGCCTTGACCTCTCCGGCGAGGACCTTGACCTCTGCCAGCAGGGCCTGCTTCTCCTCGCCCTTGGCCTGCGCCACCTTCTTGCCGAACGCATTCTGCTCGGCCCTCAGGTTTTCAAAGCGGATCAGAGCGGCACGCCGGGCCGAGTCCGCGGAGATGATCGCGTCCACCACGGATTCATCGGCGCCGCGGGCGCGCTGGCTGGCCCGGAACTTGTCCGGATTTTCGCTGAGGTCTTTTACGTCGATCACCTGACAAGAGTATCCAATCCGGCCAGCATTACCGGGCACTCGTCGGGCAATCCGGTCTCCGGCCAGCGGCGGGATAGTGTTGGAGCACAATGCGCGACTGGCTGCTGTACCTCGTCATCGCTGGAGTCCTGGCGTTTGCCGTCTCCAGCTGGTGGGGAGTGCGCAAGCTCAAGGCCAGGCACACCCGCAGCGCCGTGTGGGAGGAAACGCACAGCCCGGGCCTTGGCCAGCAGAAAGTGGCCGTGGTGATGAACCCGATCAAGTCCCGGTCGGACGAGGCCCGCACCCTGATCGAGAAGGCGTGCGCCGCGGCCGGTTGGGCACCGCCGCGGTTTTTCGACACCACCGCCGAGGACCCCGGGTTCTCGCAGGCGCGTGCCGCCGTCGAGTACGGGGCGGACGTCGTACTCGTGGGCGGCGGTGACGGCACCGTACGGGTGGTGGCGGACATCCTCGCCGGCACCGACACCGCCATGGGCCTGATCCCGCTGGGCACCGGCAACCTGCTGGCCCGCAACATCCACCTTGACGTGGGCGACCTGAACGGAAGCATCGAAACCGCACTGTTCGGGCACCAGCGCTTCATCGATACGGCGCGGATGAGGGTGGAGAACTCCCGCACCAACGCGTCAGCGGAGCACACATTCCTGGTCATTGCCGGTATTGGCATGGACGCCGAGGTGGTGGGCGACACCAATGACGGGCTCAAGAAGGCAGTGGGCTGGCTCGCCTACACCGAAGCGGGGGTGCGGCACCTCCCCGGCCGCCGGAAGAAGGTCTCCATAGCGCTGGACGACCAGCCGGAGCAAAGCCGGAAGATCCGCAGCGTCCTGTTCGCGAACTGCGGCCTGATTCCCGGCGGGATCGACTTCATCCCGCAGGCCATGATTGATGACGGAATGCTCGACGTTGTGGTCATGAGCCCGCGCAGCGCGATCGGCTGGCTGGCGATGTACTGGAAGATCGTGCTGAAGCACAAGAGAAACCTGCCGGTGATGACGTATTACCGCTCCGGAAAAATCACCATCCGCTGTGCGGAGCCGATGCCCACACAGGTCGACGGCGATCCGACCGGCCAGGCCACAAAGGTCACCGTGCAGGTTGCCCCCGGCTCGCTGCTCGTCCGGGTCAAGGACGGCACCGCGGGAGACTAGGCGCTGGCTTCCTTCTTCGCGGCTTCCTTATCCGCGGCGGTTTTCTTCGCTTCCGCGGCCGCCTTGGCGGCGCGCGCTTCAGACTGCTCGCGGATCATTGCCTGCTCCTCTTCGAAGCGCAGCCGGTCCGCACGGTCGGCGTCGTCGCCGTCCCAGTCCTGGTTGTCAGCGGTCGGCTTGGGATTCACGATCATTCCCTGGCCGTCATTTTCAAGGCTGGTATCTGCCATGACCTGCTCCCTCGGTAGAGGACTTCCCCAATATGGATCAGGCAAGCATACGCACAGTTTCAGAGGGGCGGAAGTGCCTCATGTGGCATTTGTCTACGCTGTGGGCGAAGCCTTGGCCGTATATTCCGGCACCACAGATGCTCCGGACAGTATGTCTTTGACCCAGGCGTGCGCCGCGCGGAACGCCTGGTCCGAGGTGTGCGGCTCCACGCTGGTCCGGTGCCCGTCGGCGCGTCCGTAGGAACCCAGGAAGCGGGTGGCCGGGCTGATCCGATGCAGGCCGGCCAGGGCATCCGCCACCCGGGCGTCGGCCACATGGCCGTCGGCGTCGATGCTGAAGAAGTAGTGGCCCAGGTACTGGCCCGTGGGCCGTGACTCGATCCGGCTGAGGTTCACGCCGCGGGTGGCGAACTGGTCGAGGATCTCCATGAGGGCGCCGGGGCGGTCTTCCGGCAGCGGAACCACCACGGTGGTCTTGTCCGCGCCGGTGGGCTCCGGCAGCTGGCCGGGCCGGCCGACCAGCACAAAGCGCGTGACCGCCCCCGGGTTGTCGCCGATGTTCTCCGCCAGCACGCTGAGCCCGGGCTGCTCGGCGGCCACGATCGGGGCGCAGATTGCCGCATCGTAGTGGATGTCGCCTTCCAGCAGCCCCATGGCCGCCGCGGCTGTGGAGGATCCCGGGATATATTCCGCGTTCGGAATGTTTTTCTCGGCCCAGAGACGGCATTGTGCCCAGGCATGGCCGTGGGTGGAGATCCGGCGGATGTCTTCGATCCGGGTCCCGGGCCGGGCCACCAGCACGAAGCTGATCGGCACGAGGGCTTCGCGCAGGATACGCAGTTCCTGTCCGGTGGCGATCGCATCCAGGGTTGCGGTGACGCCGCCCTCCACGGAGTTCTCGATCGGCACCATGGCCGCGTCCGCCGAGCCGTCGCGGACCTTGTCCAGCGCCGCGTTGACGTTCGACGACGGAACGCGGATGGCCTCCGCCGCATCGGGAACCTGCATCAGGGCTGCCTCGGTGAAGGTGCCCGCGGGTCCGAGGAAGGTATACGTGACAGGTGCTGCGGGCATGGGCGTTTCTCTCTTCAACTACAGGATGACGGGCTTGAGTCCGTTGTCGGACACCAGCGGCATGCCGGTTTCCAGCCACTGGTCCATGCCGCCGGCCACGTTCAGGGCGGTATACCCCTGTCCGGAAAGCCACTGGGCGGCGCGGAAGGAACGGCCGCCGGTGCGGCAGATGACGTAGAGGTCCTCGTCGGGATCGAGGTCATCGAGCCGGGCCGGGAGGTGGTCCAACGGGATGTGGAGCGCACCGGCGGCGTGGCCTGCGACCCACTCGTAGTCTTCGCGGACGTCGAGGATGCTGGCCCCTTCGGGGATGTCGGACACGGTCACGGTGTCAAAGTCGCTCATGGTCGTCCTTCCGCAAAATGCATGGTCTGCCTCCAGCGTATCGCCAGCCGCCGGTGCCGCACCCTTACCCGGCAGCAGGTTACGCTTCTGGGATGGCGCACAGGAGACCCCCGGCAGCTGACCGACGCGCGATTCCGGCGGCCCGCACCCTCCCCGCCCACCGGACATGCCCTCCTCCGGCGGCCACCACTGGGCACAATCCCACCATGTCCACCCGCCCGCGCCACCACTGGACATGTCCCCCGGAGAGCCCCACCCCCGCCAGCGGGACATGCCCTCCTCCGGCGGCCACCACTGGGCACAATCCCACCATGTCCACCCGCCCGCATCAGGACTGGGCATGTCCCCCGGAGGGCCCCACCCCCGCCAGCGGGACATGCCCTCCCCCGGCCGCCACCACTGGGCACAATCCCACCATGTCCACCCGCCCGCACCACCACTGGACATGTCCCACAGGGGAACCGCGGGGGCGGCGCCGGCGTGGCTGAAATCCATGAGCTCTCCGCCGTGGAGCTCCGCGATGCCTTGCGCTCCGGCGAGCTGTCGTCCCGGCAGGCCACAGGGCATTTCCTGGACCGCATTGCCGCTGAGAACCGGCACCTTGGCGCCTTCATCACCGTCACCGCGGAGCAGGCCCTGCTGGACGCGGCCGGAGTAGACGAGGCCCGCGCCCGCGCCGCCCGGGACAAGACCGAACCGGCGCTGCTGCACGGCATGCCGGTGGCCTTCAAGGACCTGACGGACGTCGCCGGGGTCTTGACCACCCACGGCAGCGCCGCCCTGGACCACAAACCCGCACTGGTCGACGGAGCCCTCGTCGCCACGCTTAAACGGGCCGGCGTGGTCTCGCTGGGCAAGACCCAGGTTCCGGAGTTCGGACTGACGGCGTACAGCGAGAACCGGATCGCGCCGCCCTCCCGGAACCCGTATGCCCTCAGCCGCAGCTCGGGAGGATCCTCCGGCGGCAGCGCCGCGGCGGTGGCCGCCGGCTTGATTCCCTTCGCGCCCGGGTCCGACGGCGGCGGTTCGGTCCGCATCCCGGCCGCGGCCTGCGGGCTCGTGGGCCTGAAGCCGGGCCGCGGCCTGGTCCCCGCGGGCGAAAGCACCGGCGATCCCGCGGGCCTGGTCGTGTCCGGGCCGCTCGCCAGGTCCGCGGCGGACGCTGCCTTGCTGCTCGATGCGCTGGTGCCGGGCCCACCCGACACCGGTGGGCCCGCAGCCCCCTCCCCCAGCTACCTTGAACTGGCCGCCCAGGATCCGCCCAAGCTGCGGATAGGGGTGAGCCTGGAGAGCCCGTGGCAGACGATCTTCCCCTTCACCCCGGCCCCCGAAGCCCTCGACGCACTCGCCGAAGGCATCCGGCTGCTGGAGGCGGCCGGCCACGAAACCGCGGATGCCTCCATCCGCTACGACAACCGCTACCCGGACGCCTTCACGACGGCCTGGACCGCCGCCGTCGGGGACGCCCGGATCGCTCCCCAGCGCGAGGCGCTCCTGACGCCGCTGACCCGCACGTTCAGGCGCCGCGCGCAGCAGCGCGGGCCCGCGAAACGCGCCGAATCCCTCAGCTTCCTGCGCCAGTTCCAGCGTGACACCATCGCCCAGTACGCCGTCTGGGACGTGATGCTCATGCCCGCACTGGCCCAGACGCCCCGTCCGGTGGGCTGGTTCACCGGGGCGGCCCATGGCGACGGCTACTGGCCGGCGGCGGAATGGACCGGGGATGCCGACGGCGACTACCGCAAGCAGTGCGAGTACGCGCCCTGGTCGTCCATGGTGAACGTGTGCGGGCTGCCCGCGATCAGCGTTCCGGTGTTCTGGACCGGCGGGGCGAAGGGTGCGGGGCTGCCGATGGGCATCCAGCTGGTCGGGCCGATGGGTTCCGAGGCTCTGCTGCTGCAACTTGCGGCGCAGCTGGGGTTCTAGCCCCACGGCCCGCGGGCCGTCGGTGGATTCGCGGGACGGTGCCGATACGGTTTAGCTGAGCAAGGTCGGGACATGACCCGTCCGGAAACCACACGAGAGGGATCGATGAAGATCACCGGTGCAGTACTTGAGGAAATCGGCCGCCCCCGTCCGTTCGCGGACTCCAGGCCCATCACCATCTCCGAGCTGGAACTGGAGGGACCCGGCCCCACCGAGATCCTGGTGAAGATCGAGGCCGCCGGCATCTGCCACTCGGACCTGAGCGTGGTGGACGGCAATCGGGTCCGCCCGGTACCGATGCTGCTGGGGCATGAGGCTGCGGGCCGCGTCGTCGAGGTCGGCTCGGACGTTTTGGACCTGGCGCCGGGCCAGCGCGTGGTGATGTCGTTCCTGCCGCGCTGCGAACGGTGCGTGAACTGCGCCGAAGACGGCCGGCTCCCCTGCACCGCGGGTTCCAAGAGCAACGGCGAAGGAACCCTCCTGCACGGATCGATGCGCCTGGGCCGCGGCGGCGAAATGATCTACCACCACCTGGGCGTCTCCGGCTTCGCCACCCATGCCGTGGTGGACCGTGCCTCGGCCGTGCCGGTGGACGATGACATCCCGGCGGACGTCGCCGCCGTCCTCGGCTGCGCCGTGCTGACCGGAGGCGGTGCCGTGCTGAACGCGGCCCGGCCCAGGCCGCAGGACAGCGTCATGATCGTGGGACTCGGCGGCGTCGGTATGGCCGCGCTGATCACGGCGGTCTCCCAGGGGGTCTCGCGGATCGTTGCCGTGGACACGCTCGACGAAAAACTCGAACATGCCCGCCGCCTGGGCGCCCACGAAACCTACACCCCGCAGCAGGTCCTGGCGGAGGGCGTCAAGGCCAGGTACGTGATCGAATGCGCCGGGAACCCGCGCGCCTTCGAAACCGCCTTCGCCGCCACTGCGGTGGGCGGCACCACGATCACCGCGGGCCTGCCGCACCCGGACGCGCGGGCCCAGATCTCGCCGTTGACCATCACTGCCGAGGCCCGGACGATCGTCGGCAGCTATCTCGGCTCCGCAGTGCCGGCTCGAGACATCCCGAAGTACGCGCAGCTGTGGCGGGAGGGAAAACTGCCGGTCGAGGAGCTGATCTCGTCCCGCATCGCCCTGGCGGACATCAACCAGGCCATGGACCAGCTCGCCGACGGGAAAGCGGTCCGCCAGGTCATTATGTTCGACGCCGGCCAGGCCGGCGCGGGGGCGGAAACCGAGGGCAAAACACCCGGCGAATGACTTGCCCCGCGGCGCCGCGAATGTGACAATTGCGCGTCACACTGTCAGCATTAAGTAAATGAGCACTACTCATTTATCCGATCCCCCCGTTACAACGCCGGGCGATACGTCCTTTCTTGGCCACCCAAAGATGCTGGCCAGCCTCTTCTCCGTAGAGATGTGGGAGCGCTTCTCCTTCTACGGCATGCAGGGCATCCTGCTCTACTACATGTACTTCACGGCCGCCGAGGGCGGCCTGGGGATTGAGCAGGGCCTGGCTGCCGGCCTCGTCGGCGCCTACGGCGGCGGCGTCTACCTCTCCACCATCCTGGGCGCCTGGCTCGCGGACCGGCTCTTCGGCTCCGAAAAGGTGCTTTTTGGCTCCGCCGTCCTGATCATGGCCGGCCACATCGCCCTGGCCCTGGTGCCGGGTATTCCCGGGCTGATCGCCGGCCTGGTGCTGGTCGGCGTCGGCTCCGGCGGGCTGAAGGCCAACGCCACCGCCCTCGTGGGAAGCCTCTACCGGGAGAAGGACGAACGCCGCGATGCCGGATTCTCCATCTTCTACATGGGCATCAACGCGGGCGCACTGATCGGCCCGCTGGTCACCGGCTGGCTGCAGGAAAGCCAGGGGTTCCACTGGGGCTTCGGCGCGGCCGCCGTCGGCATGGCAGTGGGCCTGGTCATCTACGCTCCGGGCCGCAAGAACCTGCCGGAGGAGGCGCACCGGGTGCACAACCCGCTGCCCGCCGCCGAGCGCACCAAGTACGGCCTGCGCTTCGCCGGCATCGCCGCCGTGATCGCCGTGCTGCTGGCCACCGGCATCGTGAATGCCGAAAACCTGGCCCTGTCCATGGCCTATGCGGCAATCGGCGCCTCCGTGCTCTACTTCGCCCTGATCTTCAGCAGCAAGAAGGTCAACGGCACTGAACGCCGCCGGGTGGCAGCATTCATCCCGCTGTACATCGCCTCGGCCGCCTTCTGGGCGCTCTTCCAGCAGCAGTTCACCTTCATCGCGGTGTACTCGGAGGAGAAGCTGGACCGGAACCTGTTCGGCTGGGAAATGCCGGCCGCCTGGGTCCAGTCCATCAACCCGGTGTTCATCATCATCTTCGCCGGCGTCCTGGCTGCGCTCTGGACCCGTCTGGGCCGCAAGCAGCCCGGTTCGGCGCTGAAGTTCTCGATCGGCCTCTTTGTGATGGGCCTGGCGTTCCTGGCGTTCATCCCGCTGGCCGGGGACGGCAAGACCCCGCTGCTGGCACTGGTCGGGATCCTGTTCCTGTTCACCCTCGCGGAACTGTTCCTGTCCCCCATCGGCCTGTCCGTGACCACCAAGCTGGCTCCCGAGGCCTTCCGCACCCAGATGGTGGCGCTGTTCTTCTTGTCCGTCTCGCTGGGCACCACTCTGGCCGGCATCCTGTCCGGCCTGTACAACCCGGAGGACGAGCTGCCGTACTTCATCGGCATCGGCGGCACCGCGATGCTCCTGGCCGTTGGCCTGGCCGCGGCCTCCCCGGCGATCAAGAAGCTCATGGGCGGCGTACGCTGACCCGATGAGCTCCAGGCACCGCGCGCCGATTGAGTCCCGCGTCTACGTCCCCGCCGCCGGCGAGGCGTCCGACGTCGAACTCATGCCGGCGGGCGATGTCACCGACGGTGTGGTGCGGGTCGGCGGGACCATCCGCCGCCCGCACCAGCCGCAGTCACTGGCCGTCGCCGCGTATCTCGACTGGCTGGAAGACGCCGGTTTCGTCGGATCCCCGCGGTTCCTGGGCCGGGACGCTGAAGGCCGGGACGTGCTGACTTTCCTGCCCGGGCAGTGCGCCGGTCCGGTCCCGGAGGCGTGGGTCGAGTCCGAGGAGCTCCTGGCCTCCGTGGCGCAGCTCCTGCGCCGGCTGCACGGGGCCTCGGCCGGGTTCGTGCCGGACGGGCACCCCTTCCCGCCGCGCCCGGTCCGCCAGGATCCGGCGGAGCTCGTCTGCCACCTGGACGTCCCCCCGCAGAACGTCGTGGTCCGGGACGGCCTCGCCGCCGGTCTGGTGGACTTCGACCTCGCCGGCCCGACGACGGCCTTCAACGATTCCTTCAACACCGCCATGCACTGGGTTCCGCTCCGGGACCCGGCCGATGGGTGGCCGGGATGGGAGGCGACGGACCCGTTCCGGCGGCTCCGGATCTTCGCCGACGCCTACGGCTGGGATGCCGGGGAACGACGCCGGCTGCCGGCCTTCGGGATCGAGGCCACGGCGCTGAGCTACGAGCGGATGGAACACAACGCGCGCGCACTCGGCGGCGGCTGGGCCCGGATGTGGGACGACGGCGTCGGCGGCCAGATCCGGCGCCGCGGCGACTGGCTCCAGGCCAACGCCGGACGGCTGGTCGCGGCTCTTACGGGATAATCTAGGCCCCGTAGCGCATACGGGTGGAGGTGCCGATGGCCAGACCCAGCGCGATGATCACGATAACCAGGATGGTCAGCGCAATCCCCACATAACCCAATACCAGGCCAGCTATCGCCATGCCCCTGCCCGACGGCTCGCGCCTGAGGGCAAGGTGGCCGAGGATGACCGCCGCCAGCTGCGGCAAGAGGAAGATGCCCAGCCCCACGAAGGCGGCGATGCCGCAGCACATGCTGGCGATGCTCAGGCCCTTGGGTTCCGGCGGAACACCATAGTAGGCCGGCTGGCCATAGGCATTGAACGGGCCGCCCGGCTGGCCATATTGTGGCGGCGCACCATACGGCTGCTGCCCGTACTGCTGCTGGCCTCCGGCACCGGGCGCCTGCTGCGGTGCTGTGCCATATGGCGTGGCGTACGGCTCCGTGGGCGGGCTGTAATCGGCGGCCGGCGGGCGGTACTGCTCGCCGGACTCCTGCCCAGGAATGAACGACGGCGGCTGGTAGCCCTCCGGAGTCTCGTCTTTCTCCGGTTTCGGCTGGTCAGTCATGGTTTTCCCCCTCTGGAAGTCTCTCGGTTCAGCCTACCGCCGTCCCGTTGCGATGGGCAGGATATTTCTTCCGTCACAGGGGCCGTAATCATGTTGCCTTCCCCGCCGGTCTGGCATGCTGGTGCCATGGCTAGCCGCGCGGGCACTGTTGCCCAACCCCAAGACCTTGTTGATCTCACTGCGCTCCTGGATGCGTACTACGACGTTTCCCCGGATCTTGGCGACCCCGGCCAGCGGGTGGCCTTCGGCACTTCCGGGCACCGGGGCTCGAGCCTGAAAGCCTCCTTCAACGAACCCCACATCCTGGCCATCACCCAGGCGATCGTGGAGTACCGGGCGGGCCAGGGCATCACCGGGCCGCTGTACCTCGCCAAAGACACCCACGCCCTGAGCGAACCGGCCCAGAATTCCGCCCTGGAGGTCCTCGCGGCCAACGGCGTCAATGTGCTGATCGACGCCCGCCACGGTTACACGCCCACTCCCTCGCTGAGCCACGCCATCCTGACGCACAACAACAACTCCCCCGCCGGGGCGCCGCAGGCAGACGGCATTGTGGTGACCCCCAGCCACAACCCGCCCGGCGACGGCGGCTTCAAGTACAACCCCCCGCACGGCGGCCCCGCTGATACGGACGCCACCGGCTGGATCGCCAACCGCGCCAACGAACTGCTGGAAAACGGCCTGCGCGGCGTCAAGCGGATTCCCATCGCCGAGGCGCTCAGCGCCGGCACCACGGGCAAGTTCGACTTCCTCAGCAGCTACGTGGACGACCTCCCCTCCGTCCTGGACCTCAACGCCATCCGCGAGGCAGGCGTCCGGATCGGCGCCGACCCGATGGGCGGCGCTTCGGTGGACTACTGGGGCGAGATCGGTGAACGCCACCACCTGAACCTCACGGTGGTCAACCCCACCGTCGATCCGCAGTGGGCCTTCATGACGCTCGACTGGGACGAGAAAATCCGGATGGACTGCTCCTCGCCGTCGGCGATGGCCTCGCTGATCAACCGGATGGCTGTTGGTGCGGACGGGTCCGCAGCCTTCGACATTGCCACCGGCAACGACGCCGACGCCGACCGGCACGGCATCGTCACACCTTTTGTTGACGGACAAGGCGGGCTGATGAACCCGAACCACTACCTCGCCGTCGCCATCGACTACCTGTACCGGCACCGGACGGGCTGGAACCCGAAGTCGGTGATCGGCAAGACCCTGGTTTCCTCGTCCATCATCGACCGCGTGGCCGAAAGCCTGGGCCGCAAGCTGGTTGAGGTGCCGGTCGGATTCAAATGGTTCGTTCCCGGGCTGCTGTCCGGTGAAGGGGCTTTCGGCGGCGAGGAATCTGCCGGCGCTTCGTTCAACAAGATGGACGGCAGCGTATGGACCACCGACAAGGACGGCATCCTGCTGGCGCTGCTGGCGTCTGAGATCACGGCGGTCACGGGCAAGTCGCCGTCGCAGCTGTACAAGGGCCTCACCGACCAGTTCGGCGACCCGGTTTACGCGCGGATCGACGCAGCGGCGACCCGGGAGCAGAAGGCCGCCCTGGGCAAGTTGTCGCCGTCGGACGTCACTGCCACGGAACTGGCCGGGGAAACCATCACCGCCAAACTGACCGAAGCGCCGGGCAACGGTGCCGCGATCGGCGGGCTCAAGGTCGTCACCGAGAACGCCTGGTTCGCGGCCCGCCCCTCAGGCACCGAGGACGTCTACAAAATATACGCCGAGTCCTTCAAGGGGGCCGAACACCTCAAGCAGGTCCAGGCCGAGGCCAAGGCGCTGGTGGACGGCGTCATTTCCTAGCGGCCACGCTCAGGCCGGGTCTTCCTCGACCCCTGCGAGCACGGAACGGTCCCGGCCCAGGGTCTTGGCGCGGTAGAGGGCAGCGTCCGCGGAGGCGATCATGGCGTCCAGGTCCACGCGGCCGGGCGCCGTCGAGGCGATGCCATAGCTGGAGGTAGGCAGGCGCGGGATCACCGACGACGCCGAGGCCTGCAGCTTCGCACTGATGTCGGCGGCGATTTCCCCGGCCCGTTCGGGTGTCACGCCCGGCAGGAGGATGATGAATTCCTCGCCGCCGTAGCGGCCGACGAGGTCACTGGAGCGAACCGTGGACGTGCAGGCGTCCGCGAACGCCTGCAGAGCGGCGTCGCCGGCCGAGTGGCCGGACTCGTCGTTGATGGCCTTAAAGTGGTCCAGATCCGCCAGGATCAGCGACGCCGCGGCCCTGGCCCGGCTGAGGCGGCACAGTTCGTCCTCGGCGAGGTCCAGGAAGGCCGCACGGTTCAGCAGCCCCGTCAGCCCGTCCACCGTGGCCCGGGCGCGGAGGTCCTGGGTCTGTTGCTCGTAGCTCAGCTCCGCCATCGTGAAGGACGCCACCACCATGATCACGGCGGAGAAGACCGTCATCGTGACGGATCCAAAGACGGTCAGGAACACGGGCCCGTCGCGCCCTTCGAGAACAAAGGCGGCAAATCGGCCCAGATAGAAGGCGGCCAGGATGCCGGAGCCAACGGCCAACGTCAGGTGCACGCGCGAGAAGTGCCGGTCCAGCAGGAACAGTTCCCGGCAGCCGAGCCCGATCAGGAGGCCCATGAACCCAAGATAGGCCGGGCCGCCGGACCACACATTGGTGGCCGGCTGGTCCAGCACCGATGCCACGGCGGTGATGCCGGGCCCGGCGGCGAGGTACCAGATCTTGGGAACCGTGGTCCGCAGCGAACGGGCTCCCGCCCAGATGCTCGCCGCGCCCGCCACGAGAAACACGTTTCCGAGCGGGTTGGACCAGACCTGGTGTGGCGTGCCGTCCAGCAGGTAGGCCGCATTGCCGGACAGGAACAGCAGCAGTGCCAGGCACCACCAGCCGCTGTAGGCCGACCGCGTCCGGCGGAAAGTGATGAAATAGAAAAGCAGCAGCAGGGTCAGGTCGACCACCGCCAAAGCGACCCGCAGGGTTGCGGTGTCAAGCATCATGTAGTGGCCCCCCAGGTCCGCTCGCAATAGCCCGAATTGCGTCGACTACGCGCCGCAGGTGACCTTAGTATCGCACCCCGCGGCAGAAAGTGTGACCACGGTCTCGAATACGAGTCCCGGGCCGGGACAGGCCCGGTCGAAGCCCGCGGCCCCTGTGTTTACGGCCTCAAAGCGGACTAAACTGGGAAGCGGCCCCGGATGCGGCCGTGCGCTCAACCGCAGAATTGCGTCCCGAGTGCCTCCGGCCTGTCCCCCATGGCGCCGGAGGCACCTCCGCGTGAAAATGGCGCCGGAGGCACCTCCGTGTCAGCGAAGCAATGCCGTTAGACCGTGCGGACGACGTCCTCGTAGGCGAACTTCGGCTTCGCCGCACCCCAGGCGTCGGCAGCGGGCCGGCCGATGTTGACCACGAGGAAGCTCTTCTGGCTGCCGTCGGGGAAGAATGCCTGATCGATCGCGGTGAAATCCGCACCCGTCATGGGTCCGGCGGAAAAGCCGAGGGAGCGGACGGCGAGGATGAAGTAGCCGGCCTGCAGGTGGGCGTTGTTGTTGCCGGTGGCCGCGGCGAGGTCCGGGGCGGCGTCGTACATGGCTTTGGGCGCGTTGTAGCCGGGCAGGAAGTTATCCCACTGTTCCTGCCAGGATGTGTCGTAGCTGAGGACGGCGACGAGCGGTGCGGAGGCGGTTTTTGCGCGGTTGCCGTTGGCGAGGGTTTCGACCAGGGTGGCGCGGGCTTCCGCGGACCGGACGTAGGTCACGCGCAGCGGCTGCGAGTTGAACGCGGTGGGGCCGAACTTGGTGAGTTCGTAGATGGCCCGGGCCTGCTCGTCGGTGACCTCGCCCGTGAAGGTGTTGGCGGTGCGGGCCTCGGCAAAGATGGCGTCCACTGCGGCGGCGTCGATTACTGCTTCGTCATGGGCGATGGTCATGAGCATCCCTTTCGCTGGGCGTACCCGCCGGGGCGGCGGCCACTCGTTACTGTCTATGGTTGCAACTTCAACTTGTGTCCCCTGCTTCCCGTAACGCCCCGTGACGTCCGGCACAGGGGCGCCGCCCGCGAAGCATGCCGGAAACACCGGCGCGGTAAAGTTGCTCCGGAAGATTCCTTCCCGCCCGCCACACATTCTCTGAAAGGCCCCCGGCAATGAGCATGCTCGGAACCAAATGGAAGCTCCACGGCAACGGCAAATCGATCCGCCCGGGCGAGGTCGTGAAGCCGGATGAGCGTCTTGCGTGGCCGCTGACCATTGGCATCGG
Organism: Pseudarthrobacter kochi; assembly: GCF_055412805.1. Taxonomy (NCBI): domain Bacteria; kingdom Bacillati; phylum Actinomycetota; class Actinomycetes; order Micrococcales; family Micrococcaceae; genus Pseudarthrobacter; species Pseudarthrobacter kochi. Next base: position 1,751 of record NZ_JBVAYV010000013.1, on the reverse strand, counting down.
AATGCAGCACGTTGTCGCCATGTTCGGCGCGACCTTCCTGGTCCCCATCATCACGGGCATGCCGCCGGCCACCACCCTTTTCTTCTCCGGCATCGGAACCCTCCTGTTCCTGGTCATCACCAAGGGCCAGGTGCCGAGCTACCTTGGATCCAGCTTCGCGTTCATCGCGCCGATCATGGCCTCGCAGCAGCAGTACGGCGTCGCCGGCGCCCTCGGCGGCGTAGTGCTGGCCGGCGTCGGGCTGGCGATCATCGGTGCGGTGGTGCAGAAGTTCGGCGCCGGTTGGATCAACCGGCTGATGCCGCCCATCGTCACGGGCGCCATCGTGGGGCTGATCGGCCTCAACCTCGCCCCCGCAGCGAAGAACAACTTCGACGCGGCCCCGATCACCGCCCTCATCACTCTGGCCACGATCATCGTGGTCAGCGTCTTCTTCCGCGGCATCCTGGGCCGGCTGAGCATCCTGGTCGGGGTCGTGCTTGGCTACTTCGTGGCGATGATCCGCGGCGAGGTGGACTTCTCCAAGATGGGCTCCGCCGCCTGGGTGGGGCTGCCGTTCTTCCAGACCCCCGAATTCCACCTCGGCGTCGTTGGCCTCTTCGTGCCGGTGGTTCTGGTGCTCGTGGCGGAGAATATCGGCCACGTGAAATCCGTGTCAGCCATGACCGGCCAGAACCTCGACGGCGTCTCCGGGCGCGCGTTGATGGCCGACGGTGCGGCCACGGTGCTTGCCGGCCTGGGCGGCGGCTCCGGCACCACCACCTACGCGGAAAACATCGGCGTCATGGCTGCCACCAAGGTCTATTCGACGGCGGCCTACTGGGTGGCCGGTGTCTTCGCCGTGGTGCTGAGCTTCTCGCCGAAGTTCGGCGAACTCATCGCCACCGTCCCGGCCGGCGTGCTGGGCGGCGCGGCGACGATGCTCTACGGCATGATCGGCGTCCTGGGCGTCAAGATCTGGGTGCAGAACAAGGTGAACTTCTCCAACCCGATCAACCTGACAACGGCCGCCGTCGCGCTTATTGTCGGCATCGCCGACTACACCTGGACCATCGGCGACCTGAAGTTCACCGGCATCGCCCTCGGCTCCGCCGCGGCCCTGGTGATCTACCACGGCATGAAGGCGATCGCGAAGGCCCGGGGCACCGTTGCCGAGCCGGAAACGGAAGGCGTCGCAGCCGCGGCCACGTCCGCCGTGACGCGCGCCACGAAAAAACGCCGCTAAGGCTAAATCCGTCCGCTGGACTTACTGGGGATGCTTTTGCCGGCGCTGAGACAGGCCTCCGCAAACTCCGCGGTCGAGTTATCCACATAGCCTGTTTCCGGTCGACTGGTTGTCGCGGACCCTCGATATTCTGGGTTTATGGAAGGTTCGGGCTGGATTGCGGAGGGCTGGGAGGCTCTGGCGGCTGTCACGACGTTTGCCGCAGCGATGGACTCCGTTACCGCTGTCGGCGCTGATCACGAGGATCCCTCGGGCACTGATCGCGGGGGTCCGTCCGTGGCCGGTGTCGGCCGGGGTGCTGGTCCGTTGGGGGACGATCCGTTGCGGGAGCTGGCCGATGATTGCCTGGACGGGCTGGCAGAGGTCGCCCGGTGGGAGGCGCGGGCCGCGTCGTTAAAGGTGCGGCTGGGCGCGACCTATCTGCGGGCCACCGATGCCATGGCGGCCCCGGCGGTGGCACCGCATGACGCTAAGTGCCAGGAGATGGCGGTGACGGCGGAGGTCGCGTGTGTCCTGACGGTGAGCG